>NZ_JBVILC010000001.1:658694-708128 GCF_055580545.1 Streptomyces sp. NPDC031670
GGGGGGTGATGGGAGGGAGGGGCAGGACCGCGTGGTGGCGCCCGACCCTCCCCTCCCCCCCCCCCCCCCCCCCCCCCCCCATCGGGCCGGGCGCCGGGGGCGCGCGGTGCGGCGGTCAGGCCGCACCGCTCTTGCCGCGGCCGAACTCCTCGTCCAGGACGGAGAGCCGCCGCCAGTACTCCTCCTCGTCGATCTCACCGGCTGCGAACCGGCGGCCGAGCACGGCGAGCGGTGAGCGCTCGTCGAGCGAGGGCCGGTCGCCGTAGGAGCGGGGGCCGCCGAAGGGCGGACGCCAGGGGCCGCGCCCGCCGCGCCAAACCGTGCGCCGCAGCAGGGTCACGACCGTGAGGATCACCGCCGCCCAGACCACCGGGAAGAAGAGGATCCAGGGTCCGGGTCCGTCGTAGGCCAGGGTGTTCATCGTGATCGGCTCCTCGGTAGGGGTTGGTCCCGTGGTGCTTTCGAGACTCCTCCCGAGCGGCCTCCGGCGCGTCGTACGACCGGCGGCACCCGGCGTACCCCCCGGGGAGTAGCCGGGCACGCGCGACTGCTCCGAACGGACGCACCGGGACGGGCCTTTCCGCGCGATCCGCGCTGGATTCTGTACCTACTAGTATGTACAGTACGGATCATGAGCACCCCAGAGCGTCTGATCGAGGCCACCCGGGAGCTGCTGTGGGAGCGGGGCTATGTCGGCACCAGCCCCAAGGCGATCCAGCAGCACGCGGGGGCGGGCCAGGGCAGCATGTACCACCACTTCACGGGCAAACCGGATCTGGCGCTCGCCGCCATCCGGCGCACCGCGGACGAGCTGCGCGCGAGCGCCGAGGCCTCCTTCGGGGGCGGCGGCACGGCGTACGAACGCATCCGCGGCTATCTGCTGCGCGAGCGCGATGTGCTGCGCGGCTGCCCGGTGGGCCGGCTGACCATGGACCCGGACGTCATCGCCAGCGAGGAACTGCGCGCGCCCGTCACCGAGACGATCGACTGGCTGCGCGGCCGGCTCGCCGCGATCGTCCAGGAAGGCCTGGACGCGGGCGAGTTCACCGTTCCCCTGGTGCCCGAGGAGGTCGCGGCGACGGTGGTCGCGACCGTCCAGGGCGGTTATGTCCTGGCCCGCGCGTCCGGCTCGCCCGCCGCGTTCGACGCGGGCGTGCGCGGTCTGCTCGCCCTGCTCGCCCCCCGTACCCCCTGACCCACGCCGAGGAGCAGCCATGCAGGTCACCCGTCGACGCCCCGCCAGTACGCGCGGCCCGGCCGAGCACTTCACGGGCACGGTCTGGCTGGACGAGATCGCCGCGCCCCCGTCTCCGTCACGGCTGCGGATGTTCAGCGTCCACTTCACCCCGGGCGCCCACACCGCCTGGCACCGCCATCCGCACGGCCAGGTCCTCCATGTCACCGAGGGCGAAGGCCTGGTGCAGCGCCGGGGCGGCCCCGTCGAGCCCGTCCGGGCCGGCGACACCGTCTGGATCGAGCCGGACGAGTGGCACTGGCACGGCGCCGGGCCCCACACGTTCATGACGCATCTCGCGGCAGTCGAGACGGCGCCGGACGGCACCGCGGTCGACTGGGACCGCCATGTCGACGCCGACGCCTACCCGTCGTCCGCTTCCTGAGGAGAACACCGTGCACGCGCTTCAGTACGAGATCACCCTCCCCGCCGACTACGACATGGGCATCATCCGCACCCGGGTCGCCACCCGGGGCCATCTCCTCGACGCCTTCCCGGGCCTCGGCCTCAAGGCGTATCTGATCCGCGAACGCGGCGCCGGTTCGCCGGTGAACGCGTATGCGCCCTTCTATCTCTGGAACACCCCCGAGGGCATGAACTCCTTCCTGTGGGGCCCGGGCTTCCAGGGCGTCGTGGACGACTTCGGCCGCCCCGAGGTCCAGCACTGGATGGGGCTGTCGTACGAGGAAGGGGAGGCGGCGGGCGCCGTGCCCCGCTCGGCGACCCGTGAGCGCCTCGCGGTGCCGGAGGGCGTACACCCCGCCGACTTCGTCGCCGGACAGCCGGCGCGGGCGGCCGGGCCGGGGGCGGTGGCGAGCGCGGTGGCGGTCGACCCGCGCCGCTGGGAGCTGCTGCGCCTCACCCTCTGGGAGCAGGAGACCCCGTCCGCGCCGGGCGACCGGTTCGAGGTGCTGCGTCTGTCGGCGCCCGAGCGCGCCGCGCTGACCCGGGGACGGCACTGGTGAGCGGCGTCGTCCGTACGGTGCTCGGCGATGTGCCGGGCGACCGGCTCGGGGTGGTGGACGCGCACGACCACCTCTTCATCCGCAGCCCGCTGCTGCCGGGCCAGGAGCTCGACGACGCCGACGACGCGGCGGCCCGCCTCGCCGCCTTCCGGGATCTCGGCGGCGGCACGGTGGTGCAGTGGACACCGTACGGAATGGGCCGCCGGGCGGACCGGCTCGCGGAGCTCTCCCGGCGGTCGGGGGTCCACGTCGTGGCCGCCACCGGGCTGCACCAGGCGGTCCACTACGCACCCGAACTGCTCGACTCCGTACGCGACTCGCTCGCCGAGCTGTTCGTGCGCGAGATCACCGAGGGGGTGGCGGGCACGGGCGGCGTACGGGCCGGGCTGATCAAGGTCGCCGGCGGGTTCCACGGGCTCGACGCGCACGCCCGGCTGACCCTGCGCGCCGCCGCCGAGGCCCAGCACCGCACGGGTGCGGCCGTCGCCGTCCACCTGGAGCTCGGCACGGGGGCCCTGGACGTACTCGACCTGCTCTGCGGGGAGTTGGGAGTGGCGCCGGACCGGGTGATCCTCGGCCATCTCAACCGCTCGCCGGATTTCGCCGTGCACCGGCAGGCCGCCGCCGAGGGCGCCTATCTGGGCTTCGACGGGCCGTCACGGGCCAACCACGCCACGGACTGGCGGATGCCTGAGGCGCTGGAGGCGCTCGCCGACGCGGGGTTCGCGGACCGGCTGCTGCTCGGCGGGGACACGGTGACCCCGGACACGCCGGGCATGCCGTATCTGCTGCGCCGGGTGCGGCCCCGGCTCGAACTCGCCCTGGGCCGGGAGCTGGTGGAGCGGGTGATGGTCGCGAACCCGGCGGAGGCGTTCGCACTGCGCACACCGTAGGCGCGGGGGGGCCGCGCACGGCCTATGGCCCGGACGGTCTCATCCCAGCGCCCGCAGCGGGTCGTCCAGTACCGGCTGCCACGCCAACTCCGCCGCCCCCACCAGGCTGTTGTGGTCGAGCGAGCACGCCAGGATCGGCACGCCGCCGCTGCGGCCCCACAGGCTGCGGTCGGCCACGACGGCCCGCAGGCGGTCCGGGTCCGCCTCCAGGAGCGCCTTGTGCAGTCCGCCGAGGATGATCCGGTCGGGGTTGAGGATGTTGACGAGCCCGGCGAGACCCAGGCCGAGCCGGTCGACGAGCTCCTCGGCCGCCCCGCGCACCGACATGTCCTCGTACTCCGTGCGCAGCAGCTCGCGGGACTGCTCCAGGAGCGAGACCTCGGGGCCGGGGTCGCGGCCGGCCGCCGTCAGGAACGCGAGCGGGTCGGTCTCCACGTCGAGGCAGCCGCGCCCGCCGCAGTAGCAGGGGCGGCCCTCGGGGTTGACGGTGAGGTGGCCGACCTCCAGTGCCAGGCCCGAACTCCCGGTGTGCAGACGGCCGTCGAGGACGAGCGCGCCGCCGACGCCCCGGTGCCCGGTGGCCACGCACAGCAGATGCTGGGCGCCGCGCCCGGCGCCGTGGCGGTGCTCGGCGAGGGCGGCGAGGTTGACGTCGTTGCCGGTGAAGGCGGGACCGTCGATGCCCGCCGCCCGTACCTGCTCGGCGAAGATCTCGCGCACCGGGGCCCCGGCGGGCCAGGCCAGGTGCAGCGGGTTGAGCGCGGTGCCGTCGGGCTCCGCGACGGCCGAGGGCACGGCCAGACCGGCGCCGACACAGCGCAGCCCGCTGCCGCGCAGCAGTTCCGCGCCCGCCCGGACGACCTCGCCCAGCACCTGTGCCGGGTCGGCGGAGACCGTGACGCAGCCGGGGGCGGTGGCGATGGTCCGTCCGCCGAGACCGACCAGCGCGGCCCGGAACCCGTCGGCGTGCACCTGGGCGGCGAGGGCGACGGGACCCGAGTCGTTGACGGCGAGGCGGTGCGAGGGGCGACCCTGGGAACCGGCGGCGGCGCCGGGGCGGGAGTCCACCTGGATGAGGCCGAGCGCTTCGAGTTCGGCGGCGACCGCCCCGGCCGTGGCCCGGGTGACGCCCAGCTCGGCGGTGAGGACGGCGCGGGTGGGCGCGCGGCCGGTGTGGACCAGTTCGAGCGCGGGGCCGAGCGCCCCGCGGCCCCGGTCCAGTCTCGTCCTGGTGTGCGTCGCCTTGCCGTTCATGGGGGCGAGTCTCCCATGATCCAGCACGGTGGCATTCCCTCCGGACCGGGTCCCCGTTCACCCGCCGCTCACCCGCCGGCCGCCGCGGGGGCCGGGACGTGCGGGGGAAACGGGTTGTCCGTGAGGGCCGCCGCCCCCTATCCTGAGTTTGTGCCGCTACTAAACAAAGTGCGGACAGCCCTGCCGGCAGGACCCGGCGCGCACACCCCCGCGCCCTCCCTGCTCCGCCTCCGCACCGCCCTGACCGTGTTCTTCGCCCTCGACGGATTCCTCTTCGCCGGCTGGGTGGTCCGTATCCCGGCCATCAAGCAGCAGACCGGCGCCTCGGCCGGTGACCTCGGCCTGGCCCTGCTCGGCGTCTCGGCGGGCGCCGTGGTGACGATGGTGATCACCGGCCGGCTGTGCCGGCGCTTCGGCAGCCACCCCGTGACCGTGGCCTGCGCCGCGCTGATGGCGCTCGCCATCGCCCTTCCGGCACAGGCGCGTTCCGCGCTCTCGCTGGGAGCGGTCCTGCTGGTCTTCGGCGCCGCGTACGGCGGGATCAACGTCGCCATGAACAGTGCGGCCGTCGACCTGGTCGCCGCCCTGCGGCGCCCGGTGATGCCCAGCTTCCACGCCGCGTTCAGCCTCGGCGGGATGCTCGGCGCGGGCATCGGCGCGGTGGTTGCGGGCGGCCTCTCCCCCACCGCGCACCTGCTCGCCCTGACCGGCTTCGGCCTCCTGGTCACCGCCCTCGCGGGCCCGGTCCTGCTCCGCCACCCGGCCCCCGCGCATCCCACGATGCCCCACGCTCGCGGCCGGCGGCCCGACGGCCGGGCCCGCCGACTGGTCCTTCTGTTCGGCGTGATCGCGCTGTGCACGGCGTACGGGGAGGGGGCCATGGCCGACTGGGGCGCCCTCCACCTGGAGCAGGACCTCGACGCCGCCCCGGGTGTCGCCGCCATCGGCTACTCCCTGTTCGCGCTGGCCATGACGGCGGGCCGGCTCAGCGGCACCTTCCTGCTCGAACGCCTGGGCCAGACCCGCGCGCTGGTCGCGGGCGGCGCCACGGCCACGGCCGGGATGCTGCTCGGCGCGCTCGCGCCGACGGTCTGGCTCGCGCTCGCCGGGTTCGCGGTGATGGGCCTGGGCCTGGCCAACATCTTCCCGGTGGCGGTGGCCCGCGCGGGCGCGCTGGCCGGACCCGGCGGCGTCGCCGCCGCGTCCACCCTGGGCTACGGCGGCATGCTGCTGGGGCCGCCCGCGATCGGCTTCCTCGCCCAGTGGTCCTCGCTGCCCGTGGCCCTGACGACGGTGGCCGCGCTGTCGGCGGCGGCGGCCCTGATCGCGTACGGATCACGGCACGCGACCGCGGGCTGACGGACGGACGGCGGGCGCCGGACCGCCGGCGGGCGCCCGCGGCGGCCCGACTCAGGGGGGCGGGCGCCCCACACAGCGGCCACACGGCCGGGCGCCCTGCGGACGACGGCCCCGCTTCCGGGCCGCGCGACGCGGGTGACTGCCGCCGAGAACAAAGATCAGCTCATCCGACCGTCTCCCTGGCAGAATTCCGTCATGGACACCGCTGACCTCATCAACGCCCTCGACCGCGAGGGCCGGTTGCTGGCCCTGGCCGCCCGGACGGCGGGCACCGACGCACCCGTGCCGACCTGCCCCGACTGGCACGTACGGGATCTGCTGCGGCACACCGGCACGGTGCACCGCTGGGCGACCACCTTCATCACCGAGGGCCACAGCGCCTTCCACCCCAGCGGTGCGGAGCCCGCTCTGGACGGCCGGGAACTGATCGACTGGTTCGGCGAGGGCCACCGCGCACTCGTCGACGCGCTGAGCGCGGCGCCGAAGGACCTGGAGTGCTGGCAATTCATGCCCGCGCCCTCCCCGCTGGCGTTCTGGGCCCGCCGCCAGGCACACGAGACGGCCGTCCACCGGGCGGACGCCGAGTCGGCCCGGGGCGGCGACTTCACCGCGCCGGACCCGGAGTTCGCCGTGGACGGCATCGACGAACTCCTCCTCGCCTTCCACGGCCGGGAGAAGAGCCGGGTGCGCACCTCGACGCCGCGCACCCTGCGTGTCCGGGCGGCGGACGCGGACGCGGTGTGGACGGTGCGTCTTTCGGAGGGGGTGCCACTGACGGTCCGGGACGACGACGGCCCCGCCGACTGCGAGCTCGGCGGCTCCGCCTACGACCTCTATCTGGCGCTGTGGAACCGGCTGCCGCTCTCCCGCGTCACCGTCGCGGGCGACGCGTCGCTCGCCGGGCTGTGGCGGGAGAAGTCCGCCATCACCTGGGGCTGACGCGTTTTCGTACGGGGCCACGGCACAACCGGCCGTGGCCCCGCCGCCGTACCGCGGGGGGTTACGCGGGCCGGTCCGTCAGCATCTTGGCGAGCACCGCGCGCTGGAGGGGGCGTACGTCGGTGTGCCGCGCCCGGCCCCGGTCCGTGATCATGACCCGGACCCCGCGCCGGTCCTCGCTGCACATCCCGCGCGTGACCAGGCCTTCCTTCTCCAGCCTGCCGATCAGGCGGGACAGGGCACTCTGGCTCAGATGGACGCGCGAGGCGAGGTCCTGGACGCGGAACGCCGTACCGCCGTCCTCCGCACATCCCTCGACGAGCACGTCGAGCACCTCGAAGTCGCTCGCTCCGATTCCGTACGGATGCAGCTCACGATCGAGTTCGCACGTCGTCCGCGCGTGCACCGCGAGGATGCCGCGCCACTCGTCCACCAGCATGCGCTCGGACTTCTTGGCCGCCATGGCCGCACGTTAGCAGAAATGACGCACTTTGTTGCACCGGAATTAAATGCACTTGCACTCGATGCATGCGCATGTAGTCTGCTCCGCATGACCTCTCCGCTCAACGTCCAGTCCACTCAAGAGCGTTGGAGCCCGCGGCTGTGGGGCACCCTGCTGGTGCTCTGCGCCGCGATGTTCCTGGACGCGCTCGATGTCTCCATGGTCGGCGTCGCCCTGCCCTCGATCGCGACCGATCTGAACCTCACCACCTCGACGCTCCAGTGGATCGTCAGCGGCTACATCCTCGGCTACGGCGGCCTGCTGCTCCTCGGCGGCCGGGCGGCCGACCTGCTCGGCCGCCGCCAGGTGTTCCTCATCGCGCTCGGCGTCTTCGCGGTGGCCTCGCTGCTCGGCGGACTCGTCGACTCCGGACCGCTGCTCATCGCCAGCCGCTTCATCAAGGGCCTCAGCGCGGCCTTCACCGCCCCCGCCGGCCTGTCGATCATCACCACGACGTTCAAGGAGGGCCCGCAGCGCAACCGCGCGCTCTCCATCTACACCACCTGCGCCGCCACCGGCTTCTCGATGGGCCTGGTCCTGTCCGGTCTGCTCACCGAGCTGAGCTGGCGCTGGACCATGCTGCTCCCGGCGCCGGTCGCCGTGATCGCCCTGGTCGCGGGGCTCAAGCTCATCCCCCGCAGCCCCGGCGGCGAGGGCAAGCGGCACTACGACGTGCCCGGCGCCATCACCGGCACCGGCTCGATGCTGCTGCTCGTCTACACCGTCGTCCAGGCACCCGAGGCCGGCTGGGCCTCCGCCCGTACGCTGCTGTCCTTCCTCGCCGTCGCCGTCCTGCTCACCGCGTTCGTCCGGATCGAGCAGCGCACCGCGAGCCCGCTGATCCGGCTCGGCGTACTGCGCTCCGGCACCCAGGTCCGCACCCAGCTGGGCGCCGCCGCCTTCTTCGGCTCCTACGTCGGCTTCCAGTTCATGGTCACCCAGTACATGCAGTCGGTGCTCCAGTGGACCGCTCTCCAGACCGCGCTGGCCTTCCTGCCCGCCGGCGTGCTGGTCGCCCTCTCCTCGACGAGGATCGGGGCGGTCGTCGACCGCTTCGGCACCCCGCGCATCATCGCCATCGGCTTCGGCGCGCTGGTCCTCGCGTACGCCCTGTTCCTGCGCATCAGCCTCACCCCGCAGTACGCGGCCGTCATCCTGCCGTCGATGCTGCTGCTCGGCGCGGCCTGCGCGCTCGTCTTCCCCTCCCTCAACATCCAGGCCACCACCGGCGTGGACGACAGCGAGCAGGGCATGGTCTCGGGTCTGCTCAACACCTCCATCCAGGTGGGCGGTGCGATCTTCCTGGCCGTGGTGACGGCCGTGATCACCGCGGGCAACCGGGGCGACTCCCGGCAGGACCTGCTCGACAGCTTCCGGCCGGGTCTGCTGGTGGTGACCGGCATCGCGCTCGCCGGTCTCCTCATCACCCTGACCGGACTGCGCGCCAAGCCCGACCGGCGGACGCTGGTCGTGGCCGGGGCGGCCCAGGAGCCGGCCGCCGCACAGGAGCCCGCGAAGGTCGCCGTCGGCGACTGACGCCGCCACGGGGGCGGGTGCGGCCGACGGGTGCTTCTTGCCCGTCGGCCGCATCTGTGTGAAGACTGCTCTCATGAGCAACCGGAGCCAGGGCGAACGCGACGCCGTCACTGTGGAGATCATGTACGCCGTGGTGACCGCCTCACTGGCCGCCCTGCTCGCCTTCGGCGTCGTCGCCGGACCCGTCTTCCTCTTCGGCCTGGGCCATCCGGCCCGGGGGCTGCTGCTGCTCGCCGGGACGGCTGCCGCCGTGCTCGCCTTCGTCGGCAGGACCGTGCACGTCCTGTGGCGCTTCTCGTACGCGGGCGACGGCGCCCGTCGTCAGCCGAGCCAGCCCGGCCGCACCAGGCCCGACTCATAGGCCAGCACCACCAGTTGGGCCCGGTCGCGGGCCCCCAGCTTGACCATGGTGCGGCTGACGTGGGTCTTGGCGGTGAGCGGGCTGACGACCAGGCGGCGCGCGATCTCCGCGTTGGAAAGCCCGATCCCGACCAGGGCCATCACCTCCCGCTCCCGCTCGGTCAGTTGGCCCAGGCGCGCCGCCGTGGCCGGTTCCTTGGAGCGGGCGGCGAACTCGGCGATGAGCCGCCGGGTCACCCCCGGCGAGAGCAGCGCGTCCCCGTCCACCACCGCCCGTACGGCCCGCAGCAGCTCCTCCGGCTCGGTGTCCTTGACCAGGAAGCCGCAGGCCCCGGCGCGGATCGCCTCGAAGACGTACTCGTCGAGCTCGAAGGTCGTCAGCATCACCACCTTCACCGCGTCCAGCTCCGCGTCGCCGGTGATCCGGCGGGTGGCGGCGAGCCCGTCGAGCAGGGGCATACGGATGTCCATCAGGACGACGTCCGGCCGCAGTTCGCGCACCAGGCGCACCGCCTCCTCGCCGTCGGCGGCCTCGCCCGCGACCTCGATGTCCGGCTGGGCGTCGAGCAGCGCCCGGAATCCGGCGCGCACGAGGGACTGGTCGTCGGCGAGCAGTACGCGGATCACGGGGTCTCCCTGGGCGTGGCGGGGGCGGTGCGGGTGAGCGGGAGGCGGGCGACCACCCGGAAGCCGCCGTCGGGGCGGGGGCCCGCCTCGATGGTGCCACCGAGCGCGGCGGCCCGCTCCCGCATACCGATCAGACCGTTCCCGCTGCCGCCCGCGTCACCGGAACCGGCCGGTCCGTCGTCGTCCACCCGCAGTTCGAGCAGGTCCGGCGCATAGCCGAGCACCACGCGCGCGGTACGGGAGCCGGAGTGGCGCACCACGTTGGTCAGCGCCTCCTGGACGATACGGAAGGCGGCGAGATCGGCCCCCGGCGGCAGGGCCCGGGGCGAACCGGTCGTCGTGGCCGCGACGGTGAGCCCGGCCGCCGCCGCCTGTTCGACGAGCTCGGGCAGCCGGTCGAGGCCCGGCGCGGGCGAGCGGGGGGCGTCGCCCGGGGTACGCAGGGTGTCGAGCACCTGGCGCACCTCGCCCAGCGCCTCCTTGCTGGCGGACTTGATGGTGGTCAGCGCGGTACGGGCCTGCTCCGGGTCGGAGTCGAGCAGCGCGAGGCCCACGCCCGCCTGGACGTTGATGACGGAGATGCTGTGCGCCAGCACGTCGTGCAGTTCGCGCGCGATCCGCAGCCGCTCCTCGTCGGCGCGCCGCCGGTCGGCGGCGGCCCGCTCGGCCCCCGCCCTGGCCCACTGCTCACGGCGTACGCGGGAGAGCTCGGCGAACGCCACGACGGCCAGCACCCAGGCGGCGACGACCAGTTCCTGCGCCCAGGGCGCGGGACGGTCGCCGCTCGGGGGCAGCACGCGGTAGAGCCAGTGCGCGACCAGGACGTGGCCGAGCCAGAGCATCCCGACGGCCGACCAGGCGGCCCGGCGGTGACCCGCGGCGATCGCCGCGAAGCAGCCCACGGCCACCGCGAGGAAGACCGGCCCGTACGGATAGCCGGCGCCCAGGTACACCATGGCCGCCCCCGCCGAGCCGAACACGGCGAGGACGGGGTGGCGACGGCGTACGAGCAGTACCCCGCAGCTCGCGAGGAGCAGCAGCCGGGCGAAGACGTCGAGCGAGGCGCGCCCGCTCTGGTTGTGCGCGGCGACGGTGGAGCCGCCCAGCACGACGGCGGTCAGCAGCAGGGTGGAGGGCCAGGGCAGCCGTGAGCGCCCCCGGAGGTCCGTCCCGCCACCCCCCGCCCGGGCCCACTTCCGCGCCCGGGAAGGGAGCGGCGGCCCTTGCCTCGCCCAGGGGCGGCCCTGCCGCCCGGCCGGAGGCGCCGACTGCTGCTCGTCCATACCGGCCACGCTAGCCGCGGGAGTGCCGCCCGGGCGTCAGCCCGGCGTGGTGGTCACGGCTACTCCCCGGGGAGTACCAGGCCCACCGAAGCGGCGAGCGCGCCGGCCGCGTGCGCGAAGAACGCGTCCCGCTCCTCGACCACGCGGTGGAACTGGCCGAACAACTCGAACGAGATCAGCCCGAAGAGCTGCGCCCACGCGGCGACCAGCGCGGGGCCGACCGCCGGGGGCAGTCCGGGCGCGAAGTCGGCCGCCATCCGCTCGCCCTCGGCGCGCAGTCCGGGGGCGGGCCGGGGGACGGCGATGCCCCGCCCCTGGTGGGCGTCGCGGACGATCCCGATGAGCACGAGCGCCACCCGCGAGGCGGGGCCGACGGTGGCCTGGGGCGCGGTGTAGCCGGGCACGGGCGAACCGTAGATGAGCGCGTACTCGTGCGGGTGCGCCAGCGCCCAGGTCCGGACGGCACGGCAGACGGCGACCCAGCGCTCCGCGGGGGCGTCGGCGGGCGCGGCCTGCGCGAGCGCCCGCTCCGCGGCCTCGCCCACGGCGTCGTAGGCGTCCACGATCAGCGCGGTGAGCAGGTCGTCGCGGCTCGGGAAGTAGCGGTAGAGGGCGGAGGAGGCCATGCCCAGCTCACGGGCGACGGCACGCAGCGACAGCTTCGAGGCGCCCTCGGCGGCGAGCTGCTTTCTCGCCTCGCCCTTGATGGCGGCGGTGATCTCGGTACGCGCGCGGGCTCGGGCGCCCTGGACGGTGCTCATGGGGGCATTCTGCCATTGTCGAGAGCGGTGCACCGGAACGAGAGCGGTGATCCGGCCAGCGAGCCGCGAACAATTTAGAGAGCACCGCTCTTGCTTTGGAGCACCGCTTGCGTGCACACTGCTCTCAAGCGAGAGCAGTGCTCTCGGAACCGCTCCACGAGTCACAGCCGCACCCGCACCTCACCCCGCACCACGACCCCGCAGACCGGTCCACCACCCCAGGGAGTCCCGATGTCGTCGATGCCCAGCTCGCAGCCGTACTACCTGAAGGCCGGCCGCTTCGCCACGCGGATGAACAGCGCCATCGGCTGGCTGGCCCGTCACGGGATGAGCGTGGCAGGCACCGCCGAGCTGTCGGTGCGGGGCCGCAAGAGCGGCCAGATGCAACGGGTGCCGGTCAATCCGCACGCGTACGAGGGCGGGCAGTACCTCATCTCCGCCCGCGGGCACTCGCAGTGGGTGCGCAACATGCGGGCGGCGGGCGGTGGCGAGCTGCGGGTGGGCCGCAAGGTCCGCACCTTCACGGCCGTGGAGATCTCGGACGGCGAGAAGACCGCCGTCCTGCGCACCTACCTGGAGCGCTGGGGGTGGGAGGTGAACCAGTACTTCCAGGGCGTGACCGCGAAGTCGAGCGACGACGAGCTGCTCGCCGCCGCGCCCGACCACCCGGTCTTCCGCATCACCGTCGAGGGCTGACCCGACCGGAACCGGACAGCGTCCAGGGCCCTGCCGCGCCGGGCCCGGGCCCGCCCCGAGCCCCGGCCGGCCCGTCCGCCCGCCCCTAGACCTTGTCCTCGGACGCGGCGGGCACGGCGGCCTTCTCCTCCGCCGGGGCGGCGGTCTCCCGCGACGCCCCGGCCCTGCCCTGGGAGCGGCGGTCCACCGCGTCCAGGAGGCGCCGCGCCATCGGGTGCGTACGCACCAGGCCCGCCAGGGTCGTCGTGCCCCGGGTGATGTCCGCGAACGCCCTCCAGGCCGGGCGGAAGCCGGTGATCGCGGCGTGGAACGCCGTGGGGCGCTTCTCGAAGAGCGCCAGCATCCGCCGGCCCACGCCCATCTCGACACCCAGGCCCGCCTTGATGGCGAAGGCGTAGTTCAGCGCCTGGCGGCGGGCGTCCACCGCGTCCTGCGCCTCCGCGATCCGCACCGCCCACTCCCCCGCGAGCCGTCCCGAGCGCAGCGCGAACGAGATGCCCTCGCGGGTCCAGGGCTCCAGCAGCCCCGCCGCGTCCCCGCACACCAGCACCCGCCCGCGCGACAGCGGCGAGTCGTCGCTGCGGCAGCGCGTCAGATGCCCCGACGAGATCGCGGGCTCGAACCCGGCCAGGCCGAGCCGGCCGATGAAGTCCTCCAGATAGCGCTTGGTCCCGGCGCCCTCGCCCCGGGCCGAGATCACACCGACCGTGAGGGTGTCGCCCTTGGGGAAGACCCAGCCGTAACTCCCGGGCATCGGACCCCAGTCGATGAGCACCCGGCCGGCCCAGTCCTCGGCCACCGTCGCGGGCACCGGGATCTCCGCCTCCAGGCCGAGGTCGACCTGGTCGAGCTTGACGCCGACATGTGCTCCTATCCGGCTCGCACTGCCGTCGGCACCGACGACCGCGTGCGCGAGGACGGTCTCGCCGCCCGCCAGGACGACCGCCACCGTGCGGCGGTCGGGCACGGCCGGGCCGTGCTGCTCGACGCGCTGGACCGTCACCCCCGTCCGCAGCTCGGCGCCGGCCTTCTGGGCCGCCTCCACCAGACGGGCGTCGAACTCCGGCCGGTTGACCAGGCCGAAGAGCATCTGCCGGGAGCGGCGGGTGCGTGTCAGTCTGCCGCCCAGGGAGAAGGTGACGGCGTGCACCCGGTCCTCCAGGGGCAGTTCGAACCCGGGCGGCAGGGCGTCCCTCGACGGTCCGATGATGCCGCCGCCGCATGTCTTGTAGCGGGGCAGTTCGGCCTTCTCCAGGAGGAGCACCCGTCGGCCCGCGACCGCCGCCGCGTAGGCCGCCGAGGCACCCGCGGGTCCGGCGCCGACCACGACGACATCCCACACGGACGACTCCTGCGGCTCCTCCGGCTGTGTCCCGGCATCTGCGTTCTCGCTGCTCACGATGGGCTTCTGCTCCTGATCCGACCCGTGGTCAAGCTGACGACGGCATCCTACGGCGCGGTAGCACCCATCCACCCTGTGGGAGGATCGGCTCTACCTTCGTCATACATTCACGTGCACTTGCGTACACGTACTTCAACGTCGCACCCACGAGGAGCGTGCCCATGACCGCGAATCCGATCGCCGAGACCGTCGCCTCACTGATGCCCCGCGCCCAGGCGGAGCTCACGGAACTGGTGGCGTTCCAGTCGGTGGCGGACGAGGCGGTGGCGCCGAGGAGCGAGTGCGAGGCCGCCGCGGCGTGGGTGGCCGGGGCGCTGCGCGACGAGGGCTTCCAGGATGTGGCGCTGCTCGACACCCCGGACGGCTCCCAGTCGGTCTACGGCTTCCTGCCCGGCCCCGCGGGCGCGCCGACCGTCCTGCTGTACGCGCACTACGACGTCCAGCCGATGCTGGACGAGTCCGCCTGGCTGAGCCCGCCGTTCGAGCTGACCGAGCGCGACGGCCGCTGGTACGGGCGCGGGGCCGCCGACTGCAAGGGCGGCTTCATCATGCACCTGCTGGCGCTGCGTGCCCTGAAGGCGAACGGCGGCGTCCCGGTCTCCGTGAAGGTCATCGTCGAGGGCTCCGAGGAGCAGGGAACCGGCGGCCTGGAGCGGTACGCCGAGGCGCACCCGGAGCTGCTGACGGCCGACGCGATCGTCATCGGGGACACGGGCAACTTCCGGGTCGGTCTGCCGACGGTGACCGCGACGCTGCGCGGTATGACGATGATCCGGGTGCGGATCGACACGTTGGAGGGCAACCTCCACTCGGGCCAGTTCGGCGGCGCGGCTCCCGACGCGCTGGCGGCGCTCATCCGCGTACTGGACTCGCTGCGGGACGAGAACGGGCAGACGGTCGTCGAGGGGCTCTCCGCCGACGCCGCGTGGGACGGGCTCCAGTACCCGGAGGACGAGTTCCGTAAGGACGCCAAGGTCCTTGACGGCGTGGGGCTGCCGGGCACGGGCACGGTCGCCGACCGCATCTGGGCGCGTCCGGCCGTCACGGTGATCGGGATCGACTGCCACCCGGTGGCGGGCGCGACCCCGTCCATCCCGGCGAGCGCGCGGGCGCAGATCAGTCTGCGGGTGCCGCCGGGCGTGGACGCGGCGGAGGCGACCAAGCTGCTGTTCGCCCACATCGAGAAGCACACGCCGTGGAACGCGCGTGTCTCCTTCGAGCAGGTCGGCCAGGGCCAGCCGTTCCGCGCGGACGTCACCAGCCCGGCGTACACCTCGATGGCCGAGGCGATGCGGATCGCGTACCCGGGCGAGGAGATGCAGTCCTCGGGCATGGGCGGCTCGATCCCGCTCTGCAACACCCTGGCCGCGCTCTACCCGAAGGCGGAGATCCTGCTGATCGGGCTGAGCGAGCCGGAGGCGCAGATCCACGCGGTGAACGAGAGCGTCTCGCCGCAGGAGCTGGAGCGGCTCTCGGTCGCCGAGGCGCACTTCCTGCTCAACTACGCCCGCTCCAAGCAGGCCTGACGAATCGTCGCGCCTTCCCTGCGGGAGGGCATGTGACGCGATGACGCTCTGGGCGGAATCGCGCAGAGCGTAGATCCGTGCGGCGGACCCCGGCGCCGCCGTACGTTCGCCGCATGGATCTCGTACCGGTCACCCCCGAGCTGCACATGTTCCGCTTCCCCGTCGGCCAGGCCTATCTGTGGCGCGACGGGGACGAGTTGACGCTGGTGGACGCGGGTGACGTCAACGCCGCGGCCCCCATGGAGAAGGCGATACGGGACCTCGGTCTCGACCCGGGCGCCCTGCGCCGGATCGTGGTCACCCACGGCCACCGGGACCACTACGGCGCGGCGGAGGAGCTGGCCGGGCGGTACGGGGCCGAGGTGATCGCGCACCGGCTGGACGCGCCGGTGATCCGGGGTGAACGGCCGGTGCCCGAGCCCGATCTGCTCGAGTGGGAACTTCCGCTGTACGAGCACGCGTTGACGGTCCCCGAGGCCCCGCCGACCCGGGTCGACCGCGAGGTCGGGGACGGCGAGGTGCTCGACTTCGGCGGGGGCGCGGTGGTGGTCCACTCCCCCGGTCACACCGACGGCTCCATCGGTGTCCATCTGCCGCGCCACGGCGTGCTCTTCACCGGCGACTGCGTGGCCGGGGTCGGCCAGGTGATGCTGGGCGTCTTCAACGTGGACCGCGCCCGCGCCCGGGACTCCTTCCGCCGTCTCGCCGCGCTCGCCCCGTCCGTGGCGTGCTTCGGTCACGGGGACCCGCTGACGCGGGACGCGGCGAGGGTGCTGCGCGAGACGGCGGAACAGGACTGACGGCCGGCGCGCCGGGTGCGAGGGCTCAGCCCACCGGCACCCCCGCCTCCAGGTTGAGCACCGTCGACTTCTCCCGGGCCCGCAGCGCCCAGCGCAGCCGTTCGTAGCGGGCGGGCGGCAGCAGCCGGGACGCCTCCTCCTCGCCGACGAACCGCCAGTCGCGCAGTTCGGAGCCGGGCAGCAGGACCTGTCCGGCCCCGGCGCTGTCGAGCCGGCCACCGTCGAAGAGCAGCCGCAGCCCGCCGTAACCCGGCGGGGCGGGCGGCTCCCAGTCGACGACCAGGAGGCGGGGCACCCGGTCGAGCCGTATCCCGATCTCCTCCTCGACCTCGCGCATGCCCGCCCGGGCGGGCGCCTCGCCGCGCTCCACCACTCCGCCGGGGAACTCCCAGCCCGGCTTGTACGTCGGATCCACCAGCAGCACCCGGTCGCTCTCGTCGAAGAGCAGCACCCCGGCGGCGAGCGTCTCGGCGGTCGGCTCCGGGGTCTGGACGATCTCGCTGACGGGTGCGGCGTCCGTGCGTACGGCCTCGGCGATGCGCTCGGCGGTCTCGCGCGGGGTGAGGGCGCCGTTGTCGACGGCGTGGGCGTCCCGGCCCAGCCAGCCGAGGGCCGCCCGGTAGGGCGCGATGTGCTCGTACGCCCACTGGCGGCAGCGCTCGCTCGCCTCGGGGTCGTCGGGGACTTCGACCCGGGCGGCTATCCGGCCGCGCAGGATCGTTTCCTCAGGTGTCAGGAGCACATGCCGCACCGCTATGCGACGGGAGGCGAGGCCGCCGAATATCTCGTCGCGGTACTCCTGCCGCAGCAGCGTCATGGGCACCACGAGCACCCCGCCGACCTCGGCGAGCAGCGCGGCGGCGCCGTCCACCACCAGCCGCCGCCAGCTGGGCAGGTCCTGGTAGTCACCGACCTCCGCGAGACGCTTCTGCGGGAGCAGGTGCTTCAGCACCGCGCCGATCACCTCGGGGTCGTACAACGTGCTGTTCGGGATCAGGTCGACCAGTTCGCGCGCGGTGCTGGTCTTGCCCGCGCCGAACGCACCGTTGATCCAGACGATCACGGTTGCCCCCTCTTCCATAGCCCCCAGTGGATTGCCCGCAACAGAGTGCCACGGAATCGCCGGGGCGGAACCGGGCGTCCTGATCTTGTACACAACTGTGGCGCCCTTGTTGCACATCCGTCCGGGCCGTTCCGGCTGCCCGCCGCGTCCTTCTCCCCGGGCACCGGCCACGGGGGGCCGTAACGCATCCGGCGAGAACGTCGTTGTGCGGGTGCCGGAAGAGAGTGAGGGGGTGCGGCGGATGCGTCGTACTGTGCTGGAGCGCTTTCCCGCGGGCGGCCCGCGCGGCAGCTGGCCCGCCGAGGAGTTCGCGCGCGACCGCCGCGACGAGGGCGTGCCGGCGGAGGTCGTGATGGACCTGGAGTCGGACGCGTTCCTGGTGGTCGTCCGCCAGTACGCGCCGGAGCCCGCCCACTGACCCCCGCCCGGCCCGGCCGGCTACCGGTAGAAGACCGCGACGCCCCGGTGGTGTGAGCAGGCGCCCTGGTGGTGGGCCGCGAACGAGTACGTGCCGTCGTTGCAGAGGGCGGTGGCCCCGCCGTGGTCGCCACCGCTGCCACCTGAGTCGTCGGAGTCGTCCGACCCGCCGGAGGTGCTGCCGGAGCCGCCGGAGGTGCTGGACCCGCCGGAAGATCCGGAGCCGCCCCCGTCGTCGGTGCCATCGGACGCGCTCCCCCCGTCCGATCCGTCGTCGCCCGGGGTCACGTCGAGCGACAGCAGCGGGGCCGGCTCGGAGGGCGTTGGCGTGGGCGTCGGGGTGGGCGTGGGGGTGGGCGTCGGGCTCTCGGTGGTCGCGCTGGGCGTCGGGGACTGCGACGACTGGCTGGGTACGACCGTCCGACCGGCCTTGCCGTCCCCGGAGTCACCGCCTCCGCAGCCGGTCAGCGCGAGCGCGGCAGCCGCGACGAACCCGGCGGCGAGGGTGGAGATACGAGTGTGCTTCATGTGGCCCCCCTGGGCGATGAGACGGCCATCTCATCGCCACGGAGGGTCACGGGTGACGGTAGTTGCGCATTCGTTACCGTATGGATTCAGCCAGTTGACCGACAGTTGTTCGCTTTCTGTACGGACCGGTGGTCTATCCCTTGCTGGACCCGAGCGTCAGCCCCGCGATGAAGTGCCTCTGCAGCAGCAGGAACACCAGCAGCGTCGGCAGGGCCACGATGACCGAGCCCGCCGCCAGCAGGTTGTAGTCGGTGAAGAACTGGCCGCGCAGATTGTTCAGGGCCGAGGTGACGGGAAGTTTGTCGCCGTCGGACATGAAGACCAGGGCCCACAGGAAGTCGTTGTACATCCAGGTGAACTGGAGGGTGGCCAGGGCCGCCAGGGCCGGGCGGCACAGAGGCAGGGTGATGCGCCAGTACTGGGTCCACACGCCCGCACCGTCGACGATCGCCGCCTCCAGGATCTCCTGCGGGAGCGTGCGCATGAAGTTGGCCAGGACGAAGACGCAGAAGCCGACCTGGAAGCCGATGTGGACGACGATGACGGCCCAGTACGAGTCGAACATCGTCATCGAGTCGGACATCCAGTACGGCAGCGGGATGCGGTTGAACAGGACGTACAGCGGGGTGACGATGACCTGTTGGGGCAGCAGGTTGCCGGCCGTGAACAGCATCAGGAGCAGGATGCCGCCGCGCAGTCTGAGCCGGGAGACCGCGAAGGCCACGAACGACGCCAGGAACAGCGTCACGAGCACGCCCGGCACCGCGATGATCAGCGTGTTGACGAAGTACTTCGTCATGCCGGAGTCGCTGAAGGCCTGGGTGTAGTAGTCGAAGGAGAGGTGCTTGGGGAGGGAGAAGTAGCCGTACTTCGCCGTCTCGTCGTAGGGGCGCAGCGACGCGTAGACCGCGAGCAGCAGCGGGGCGAGGAAGGCCAGCGACACGGCCATCAGGAACGCGTGCACGCCAAGGCGGCCGGGTCGGACGCGGCGGCGCCGGGCCGTGGGAACGGCCGGCGGGGCGGTCACGGGGGTGACGGATGCGGTGTCCACGGTCATCGGCTCTTCTCCCCTCGGATCTCCTGGACCAGGTACGTCACGACGAACCCGAGGGAGACGGTCAGCAGCACGACGGCGATGGCGGAGCCGAAGCCGATGCGGCTGGCCTCGCCGATGATGTTGTCGGTGACGAGCACGGAGAGCACTTCGAGTCCGTTGCGGCCGTGGTTGACCGCGTACACGATGTCGAAGGCGCGCAGCGACTCGATGACGGTGATCACGCCGACGATCACATTGACCGGGCGCAGGGTGGGCAGCACGACCCGGAAGAAGGTCTGGGCCTCACCGGCCCCGTCGATCGCCGCCGCCTCCTTGAGCGTGGGGTCGACCGCCTTGAGGCCGGCCAGGTAGAGGATCATGACGTACCCCGTGTGCCGCCAGGCCGCCGCCAGCAGGATCATCCAGATGTTGAGGTCCGGGTCGCCCAGCCAGTCGGTCGGGTTCTCCCGGTCGCCGATGAGCGCGTTGAGGGCGCCCTGGTCGCGGGAGAAGACCAGTTGGGCGATGAAGCCGACGACGGCGAGCGAGAGCACGACCGGCATGTACAGCGTCGACTGGTAGAAGCGGCTGAAGCGGACGCCCCGGTCGATCAGTACGGCGAGCAGCAGCCCGAACGGCACGGCGACGAAGCCGAGGAAGGCCAGCCACATCAGGTTGTGGCGGACGGCCGGCCAGAAGGGCGGGTAGTTGGTGAAGATGTCGGTGTAGTTCTGCGTACCGACCCATTTGATGTCGCCGATCCCGTCCCAGCTGGTGAAGGAGAGGACGACGGAGGCGAGGGTCGGGCCCCACACGACGGCGAGGTCGAGCAGGACGGGTATGCCCAGCAGCACGCCGAGGACGACGAGGTCGCGGGCGGTGAACCGCCGCGGTCCTCGTCGTCCGGCGCGCCGTGCGGAGATGATCGACACGGCTGAGTACTCCAAGTCGGTGCGGGGGCGGGCCGGTTGGCTACGGGCCGGCCGGACGGCGCGGCGCCCGGCGTCAGTCCGCGGCGAAGATCGACTTTCGCTGGCGTTCGATGTCGTTGACCAGCCCGTCCACGTCGTCCGGGTTGCCGATGAACCGCTGGAGCGCCGGGATCATCACGGTGGAGGAGAAGTCCGGCCGGGTGTCGCGGTCCATGAACTGAGAGATCTGCTTGGCGCCGGAGATCAGTTCGACCGACTTCTTCTGCAGCGCGCTGTACTTGGAGGTGTCGGCCCCGCTGTTGACCGCGATGTTGTTGGGGTCACTGGCGAGGTAGATGTTCTCCGCGGTCGGGGTCGCCAGCCACTTCAGGAGGTCCTTGGCGCTCTCCATGTTCTTGGCCTTCTTGAGGTTCTTCGCGTTCTTGGCGAGGAGGAACCCGTCGATGGGCGCCTCGACCGCGTCCAGACCGTGCTCGGGGTTGATCACCGGGAAGGGGAAGAAGTCGAGGTCGCCCTGGTCGGCCACCGGGAACTGCTGTCCCGCGTGGGGCAGTCCGAACACCGCCATGCCCGCCTCCTTCTTCTGCAGGCTCTGCGCGGCCTCCTGCCAGGTGCGGCCGTTGGCGCCCTTCTGGCAGTACGGCAGGATCCGGCGCCAGGTGTCGAAGACCTCCTTGACGCGCTTGTCCGTCCACGCCTCCTTGCCGGCCATCAGATCGCGGTGGAAGTCGTACCCGTTGGTGCGCATGTTGAGGTAGTCGAACGTGCCCATCACGGGCCAGCCGTCCTTGTCGCAGAACGCGATCGGTACGAGCTTGTCCTTCTGCATCCGCCGGGCGAGCGCGATGTAGTCGTCGAGGGTCTTGGGCGCCTCGTAGCCGTGCTGCTGGAACACGCTCTTACGGTGGAAGACGGCCCACGGGTAGTAGTAGTACGGCGTGAGGTACTGCTTGCCGTCCTCGCCCGTCGACTGCGCCTTCAGCGCGGGCGAGAAGCCCTGGAAGCCCTGCCACAGGTCGCTGATGTCGTGCAGCAGCCCCTTCTTGGCGAAGAACTGCATACGGTTGCCCGCGAACCACATGAAGACATCGTCGGGCTTGCCCTGGAGATAGCGGTTGATGTTCTCCTGGAACGTGTTGTGGTCGACGGTGTTGACCTTGACCGTGCGGCCTTCCCCGGACTGCTTCGCGTACGCCGCGAAGGCCTCCCCGAAGGCCTTCTTCGGCACCGCGTCCGAGGAGTTGGAGCCCAGCCGGATCGTCTTGGCGTCGCCCCCGGGCCCGCTGTCGCAGGCGGCGAGCAGCGAGGGGAGGGTGACCGCCCCGGCACCGAACGCGGCGCTCCGGAGAAGACTCCGCCGGGACATCCGATGTCCCGCCACGCTCCCGGGCACCGCAAAACCTCTGAACGATGACTGTGCCATGTCCCCCTCCTCCAGGGTGTAACCCAACACAACCGAACGCGTGGTTTGGATCACACCCCCAACCGAAGGGGACGTCAAGGGTTCTGACGGGATTCCGAACAACCGTTACCCGTTCTGTTCCAACAGACTCCAACAAGCTCTACCGCAAACGCGCGTGGGAGAAGAGGGAAAGAAGGGGGTGGCGAATCGGTTCATCCGTCCTGGAACCGGAGGAAGGTGATGAGGGGTTACCTTCCCGCCCGCACTGCCCGGCGAGCAGTCGTCGGAGCGCTGATCGCGGCAGCCGCGGCACCGACCAGGCCCGCGTCCGTGCCCATCAGGGCGGGGGCGACCTTCAGGCCCTGGACGAAGGAGAGGGTGGCGTAGTCGTGCAGGGCGCGGCGCAGCGGGTCGAAGAGGACGTCGCCCGCCCCGGCCACGCCCCCGCCGATCACGGCGATCTCGATCTCCGTGAGGGTCGCGGTCGCCGCGATGCCGGCCGCGAGCGCCTGGGCGGCCCGCTCGAACGAGGCGAGCGCCACCGGATGCCCGGCGCGCGCCGCCTCGGCCACGGCGGCGGCCGACGTGTCGCCGTCCGGTCCCGGCGTCCAGCCGTTCTCCCGGGCCCGGCGGGCGATATTGGGGCCGCTGGCGATGCGCTCCACACAGCCGCGCGCCCCGCACGGACAGGGGTCGCCGTCGAGCTCGACACTGATGTGACCGATGTGACCGGCGTTGCCGGTGCGGCCCGGGTGAAGGCGTCCGCCGAGGACCAGACCGCCGCCCACACCGGTGGAGACGACCATGCACAGGGCGTTGTCGTAGCCGCGGGCCGCGCCCAGCCAGTGTTCGGCCGCGGTCATCGCCACCCCGTCGCCGACGAGCTCGACGGGCAGCCCGCCGGTGGCCGCCCGCACCCGCTCCACCAGCGGGAACCCTCGCCAGCCGGGGATGTTGACGGGGCTGACCGTCCCTTCGGACGCGTCGACCGGGCCCGCGCTGCCGACCCCCAGCGCCCCCACCCGCCCCCACAGTGCGGATCCGGCCAGCTCCGCGAGCACCTCGTCCACGGCCCGCGCCACCGTCTCGCCGTCCTCCCGGGCGGGCGTCGCCCGCTGGGTCCGTACGAGCAGTCGGCCACCGGCGTCCACCAGCGCTCCGGCGATCTTGGTGCCGCCGATGTCGAGCGCGGCGACGAGGTCGGTCTGCATCGGTGTCGGATCTCCTGGTGGGCGAGGGTGTCGAGCCGGTCGGATGAACAGTCTCCATTCACCTGACAACGTTGTCCAGGGCCTATGCTCGACGCCACACCGCGATCCCCCCGGATCCGCCCCGGACACCCCGCCCGAGCGCCCCGGGCCCGCTGAGCCTCCGACGACGACAGGACACCGCACGTGGCCGAGACCGCACGCCACCATGAGCCCCGCTACGGCATCCGGCCCACCATGAAGGATGTCGCCGCCCGCGCCGGTGTCGGGCTGAAGACGGTCTCCCGGGTGGTCAACGGCGAGGCCGGGGTCACCCCGGACACCGAGCGCCGGGTGACGGAGGCGATCGACGCACTGGGCTTCCGCCGCAACGACAGCGCGCGCGTGCTGCGCAAGGGGCGCACCGCCTCCATCGGGCTGGTCCTGGAGGATCTGGCCGACCCGTTCTACGGGCCGCTCAGCCGCGCGATCGAGGAGGTGGCCCGGGCGCACGGGGCGCTGCTCATCAACGGCTCCAGCGCCGAGGACGCCGACCGCGAGCAGGAGTTGGTACTGGCCTTCTGCGCCCGCCGCGTCGACGGGCTGATCGTGATCCCGGCCGGGGGCGACCACCGCTATCTGGAGCCCGAGATAAAGGCCGGGGTGGCGACCGTGTTCGTGGACCGCCCGGCCGGGCGGATCGACGCCGACGCGGTGCTCTCCGACAGCTTCGGCGGCGCACGCGAGGGCGTCGCCCACCTGGTGGCGCACGGCCACCGCAGGATCGGCTTCATCGGCGACCAGCCGCGCATCCACACCGCCACCGAGCGTCTGCGCGGCTACCGCGCGGCCATGGAGGAGGCGGGGCTCGTCGTGGCGGACGAGTGGGTCGCGCTCGGCTCCACCGAACCGGAGCGGGTGCGCGAGGCCGCCGAGGCGATGCTGAGCGGCCCCGAGCCGGTGACCGCCGTCTTCGCGGGCAACAACCGGGTGACCGTGACCGTGGTCCGCGTCCTGGCGGGCCGGGAGCACCCGGTCGCCCTGGTCGGCTTCGACGACATCGAGCTGGCCGACCTGCTCGGCATCACCGTCATCTCGCAGGACTCCGCCACCCTCGGCCGCACGGCGGCGGAGCGGCTCTTCCGCCGCCTCGACGGCGTGGACGAGGCGCCCGCGCGCGTGGTGGTGCCCACCACCCTCATCGCGCGCGGGTCGGGCGAGATCCGCCCGCCGGCCGTCGGCTGACCGCGGCTCAGCACACCGGCAGTCCGGGCACCGGCGCGTTGTTGGCGCCGCCCTTGAGGTAGACCACGCTGACGTAGACGTTGGTGTTGCCGCTGTCGTCGTCGGTGCGCGCCCAGTAGGTGTTGGTCCACTTTCCGTACGTCTCGCGGCGGCCCAGGTCGACCTGGCAGTAGAAGTAGTTGGTGCCCGCGTTGAGCACGCCCATCTCGCCGCCGTCGTGGCGGTAGCTCTTCGCGGTGCGCCACACCTGGCAGTCGACCTTGCCCGCGCCGGCGGGGTGGCAGGACGGGGCGGACGTGGAGCCGGTGCCGCCGCCGGAGGTTCCGCCGGCTCCGCCCGGGGTGGCGCTCGCGTGGCCGCCGGTGGGCGCCCTGCCCGGGGTGGTGCCGCCCTTCTCGCCGGGTCGCTTGCCTTCCTTGCCGTCCTTGGCGTCCTTGGCGGGGCGGCCCGCGCCGGGTGACGCGGAGGCGCGGCCGTGCCCGCCGGTCGGGCCGGGGCTCGCGGCGCCCTCCCAGACGCCGCCCGTGCCGTCCTGGGCGCCGGACGCCGACGGGCTCGCGCCGGACGCCGAGCCGACGGCCTGCTGCCGGGTGCCGTCGTCGTCCCCGGTGCCGACCAGGGCGTACGTGACACCGGCGCCCGTGAGGACGACGGCCGCGACGCCCGCCGCCACCAGGCCGCGCGCGCGTCCGCGTCCCCGGGCGGGCTCCGGCGCGGGCCGCTGGGTGACGAGGGGCCCGAAACCCTGCGGCCGGTGCGGCAGCACGTCCCGTACGGTCGCCTCGCGCGGCGGCGCCACCGGCTGCGGAGCGGGAGCGGGCGCCGGGACGGGCGGCGCGTCCATCGCGTGCGTGAGGACCGGGGGCCGGCCCTCGGCCACCGCCGCCAGCATCCGGGCCGCCGTGTCCGCGTCCGGGCGGTGGGCCGGATCCTTGTGCATCAGCTCGCGCAGTACGGGCGCGAGCGGTCCCGCCCGCACCGGCTCGGGCAGCGGCTCCGACACGATCGCGGAGAGCGTGGACCAGGTGGAGGTGCGGCGGAACGGCGAGGAGCCCTCCACCGCCGCGTACAGCGTGGCGCCGAGCGCCCAGACGTCGGACGCCGGGCCGGGGTCCTGGCCCTGGGCGCGCTCGGGCGCCAGGTAGTCCAGGGAACCGACCAGTTCGCCGCTGCGGGTCAGATGGGTGGCCGAGCCGTCGCCCGGGTCGTCCATCGCGGCGATGCCGAAGTCGGTGAGCACGACCCGGCCGCCGCGCTCCAGCAGGATGTTGCCGGGCTTGACGTCCCGGTGCAGCACGCCCGCGCGGTGGGCGGCGGCCAGCGCCTCCAGGACCCGGGCGCCGATCCCGGCCGCCTCGCGCGCGTCCAGCGCGCCGCGCTCGCTCAGCACCCCGTCGAGCGAGGGCCCCTCGACGAGCTCCATCACGATGACCGGGCGGCCGTCGTGCTCGGTGACGTCGTGGACGGCGACCACTCCGGGGTGGCGCACACGCGCGGCGGCGCGCGCCTCGCGCTGCATGCGCACCCGCAGATCGCCCAGTTCGGGCCCGGACGTGTCCGTGTACGTCCGCAGTTCCTTGACCGCGACCTCGCGGCCCAGCACCTCGTCGACGGCGCGCCAGACGACGCCCATGCCGCCCCGGCCCAGCTGTTCGATCAGCCGGTAGCGGCCCGCAAGCCGGTCGTTCTCCCCCGAAGACACCGCTGCCCCGTTCCCTGTGGTGATGTGGTCGCGTCCAGGGTAAGGGGCCGCGGTGACAGCTCCGCGGCTATGGGGCGGTGACGGTGAGCGCGGCCCGGCGCGGGGAGGAGAAGCCGTCGAGGTCGGCGCGGGTCAGCCCGGTCAGGCGGGTGACCTCCTCGGTGTCGAGGGCGCCGCAGTCCAGGCCGCGCAGCAGGAAGCCGCTGAGCGCCTTGGCGGTGGCGGGCTCGTCCATGACGTCGCCGCCGGCCTTGGCGACATAGGCCGCCAGCCGGGCCGCGGCGGCCTCCAGGCCCTCACGGTAGAAGGCGTACACCGCCGCGTACCGGGTGGGCAGATGGCCGGGGTGCATGTCCCAGCCCTGGTAGTAGGCGCGGGCCAGGGCACGGCGGGTGAGGCCGTAGTGGAGCCGCCACGCCTCGTGGACGTGGGCGGTGGGGCCGACGGGCAGGACGTTGGTGGAGCCGTCGGAGACCCGTACGCCGGTGCCCGCGGCGGCGACCTGCATCACGGCCTTGGCGTGGTCGGCCGCCGGGTGGTCGCTCGCCTGGTAGGCGGCGGAGACGCCCACGCAGGCGCTGTAGTCGAAGGTGCCGTAGTGCAGGCCGGTGGCACGGCCCTCGGCGGCGCCGATCATCCGGGCCACGGCGGCGGTGCCGTCGGCGGCCAGGATCGACTGGCTGGTCTCGATCTGGATCTCGAAGCCGAGCCGCCCGGCGGGCAGGCCGTGGGCCTTCTCGAAGGCCTCCAGGAGCCGTACGAAGGCGGAGACCTGCTCGGGGTAGGTCACCTTCGGCAGGGTCAGGACCAGTCCGTCCGGCAGGCCGCCGTGCTCCATCAGGCCGGTGAGGAAGACGTCGGTGGTGCGGATGCCGCGGTCGCGTACCGCGGCCTCCATGCACTTCATACGGATGCCCATGTACGGGGCGGCCGTGCCGGTCGCGTACGCCTCGGTGATCAGCCGGGCCGCGCGGGCGGCGGCGGTGTCCTCCTCGGCGTCCGGGCGCGGACCGTAGCCGTCCTCGAAGTCCACGCGCAGGTCCTCCACCGGCTCGCGCTCCAGCTTGGCGCGCACCCGCTCGTACACGGGCTCGGCGAGGTCGGCGTCGATGCCGAGCACGTCGGCGAAGGAGGCGGCGTCGGGGGCGTGTTCGTCGAGTGCGGCCAGCGCCCGGTCGCCCCAGGAGCGCGGGGTGTCCGCGTCGAAGAGGTCACCGGGTACGTAGACGGTGTGCACGGGCTGGCGGGTGCCGGGGTCGCCCGGGTAGCGGCGGGCGAGCTCCTCGTCCACGGCCGTCAGCGAGGCGCTGATCTCCTCGCTGACCGTGCCCGCGAGGCTCGTCGCCACCTTCTCCTGCTGACCCATCCCGCACCCTCCGCACACATTCGGATTTTCCACTTACCGGAATCATCGATCCGCATAGCAGAATTTAGTGAGGGGCACCCGTCACGTCAATGGCTGCCCGAAACGGCCGGGGGCCGCGCGGTGAAGATCACCACGCGGCCCCCGGGGCGGTACGGACGGGCAGGTCAGCCCTTGCGCGCCTGAACGGCTTCGGTCAGCTGCGGAACGACGTCGAACAGGTCGCCCACCACGCCGTAGTCGACCAGGTCGAAGATCGGCGCCTCGGCGTCCTTGTTGATCGCCACGATCGTCTTCGAGGTCTGCATACCGGCGCGGTGCTGGATGGCGCCCGAGATGCCGGAGGCGATGTAGAGCTGCGGCGAGACCGACTTGCCGGTCTGGCCGACCTGGTTGGAGTGCGGGTACCAGCCGGCGTCGACGGCGGCGCGGGAGGCGCCGACGGCGGCACCGAGCGAGTCGGCCAGCGCCTCGATGATCGCGAAGTTCTCGGCGCCGTTGACGCCACGGCCGCCGGAGACCACGATCGCGGCCTCGGTCAGCTCGGGACGGCCGGTCGACTCGCGCGGGGTGCGGGAGACGACCTTGGTGCCGGTGGCCTGCGCGGAGAAGGTGACCGACAGGGCCTCGACGGCGCCCGCGGCCGGGGCGGCCTCCACGGCGGCCGAGTTCGGCTTGACCGTGATGACCGGGGTGCCCTTGGAGACACGGGACTTGGTGGTGTACGAGGCGGCGAACGCCGACTGGGTGGCGACCGGGCCGTTGTCGCCGGCCTCCAGGTCGACGGCGTCGGTGATGATGCCGGAGCCGATGCGGACCGCGAGGCGGGCCGCGATCTCCTTGCCCTCGGCGGAGGACGGGACGAGCACGGCGGCCGGGGACACGGCCTCGTACGCGGCCTGGAGCGCGTCCACCTTCGGTACGACGAGGTAGTCGGCGAACTCGGGGGCCTCGGCGGTCAGCACACGGGTGGCGCCGTGCTCGGCCAGCGCGGACGCGGTGGCCTCGGCGCCGGCGCCGAGGGCGACCGCGACCGGCTCGCCGATGCGACGGGCCAGCGTCAGCAGCTCCAGAGTGGGCTTGCGGACGGCGCCGTCGACGTGGTCGACATAGACGAGAACTTCAGCCATGGGACTCAATCTCCTGCGAGTGCGAAGAATCTGGGGGCAGTCGGGGCTCTGCGAGCCTTAGATGAACTTCTGGCTCGCGAGGAACTCGGCCAGCTGCTTGCCGCCCTCGCCCTCGTCCTTGACGATCGTGCCGGCGGTACGGGCCGGACGCTCGGCGGCCGAGTCGACCGCGGTCCAGGCGCCCGCGAGGCCGACCTCGTCGGCGTCGAGGTCGAGGTCGCCCAGGTCCAGCGACTCCACCGGCTTCTTCTTGGCGGCCATGATGCCCTTGAAGGACGGGTAGCGGGCCTCGCCCGACTGGTCCGTCACCGACACGACGGCCGGCAGGGACGCCTCCAGCTGCTCCGAGGCGGTGTCGCCGTCGCGGCGGCCCTTGACCACGCCGTCCTCGACCGAGACCTCGGAGAGCAGCGTGACCTGCGGAACGTTCAGACGCTCGGCGAGCAGCGCCGGCAGCACGCCCATGGTGCCGTCGGTCGAGGCCATGCCGCAGACGACCAGGTCGTAACCGGTCTTCTCGATCGCCTTGGCGAGCACCAGCGAGGTGCCGACGACGTCGGTGCCGTGCAGGTCGTCGTCCTCGACGTGGACGGCCTTGTCGGCGCCCATGGAGAGCGCCTTGCGCAGCGCGTCCTTGGCGTCCTCGGGGCCGACGGTCAGCACGGTGATCTCCGCGTCGTCCGCCTCGTCGGCGATCTGCAGTGCCTGCTCGACCGCGTACTCGTCGAGCTCCGAAAGGAGGCCGTCGACGTCGTCGCGGTCGACGGTCAGGTCATCGGCGAAGTGCCGGTCGCCGGTGGCGTCGGGCACGTACTTCACACAGACAACGATCCTCAAGCTCACGCCGGCTCTCCTACTGCATCGTCATTTCTGGGCTGCCTTGTTGCACGCAGCATAGGCGCCTGATGGGGCGGTCTCCGGTCGGGGCGACCGACGCTCCGAACCAAATATTACTCGCCAGTACACCCACTGTGTTCCCCGTAAGCAAGCGCTTTGAACTGTGACGTTGCCAACGCTGAGTAACCGGCGGGTACGGAGACGATTCAGTCGCGCAGCGCGTTGAAGCGACCCTGGTGGTACAGGAGCGGACGGCCCGGTCCGGCGGGCTCGCCGAAGGCCGCCTCGCACACCACGATGCGGTGGTCGCCGGCCGGGATGCGCGCGGCCACCCGGCACACCAGCCAGGCCAGGACGCCGTCGAGGACGGGGACGCCCTCGGGGCCCGGCCGCCAGCGGGTGTCGCCGCCGAAGCGGTCGGCGCCGCTGCGGGCGAAGGTCGCGGCGAGGTCTTCCTGGTGTTCGCCGAGTATGTGGACGCCTATGTGCTCGGTCTCGGAGATCACCGGCCAGCTGGAGGAGCCGGTGCCGATGCCGAAGGAGAGCAGCGGAGGCTCGGCGGCGACGGAGTTCAGGGAGGTGGCGGTGAAGCCGACGGGACGGCCGTCACGCTGTGCGGTGATCACCGCCACACCGGCGGCGTGCTGACGGAAGACCGCGCGGAACAGCTGGGGGGAGGCGGCGCGTGCGGTGCCGAGTTCGGGCGAAGCCGTCATGGAGTTGTCCTTCTGCGGTCGGTGCGATGGGGCTGTGGACTGCTCAGCAGCCCGGACAGCGCGCACGTGCGGTGCGGGCGGCGTCCGCGGGGACGCAGCCGGGGAGAAGGATTCGGTTCGGCACGTCGTCAGATTGACGATTGCGGGTACACGCAGTCAAGTGCCTTCTACGATGTGGGAGATCCGTCACGACCCCCGCCGCCCCGCTCACACCGCCTGCCCCAGCGCGGCGATCACGTCGGCCCGGCGGGGCTGTCCCGCCGCGCGGCGCACGATCCGGCCGCCGCGGTCCAGGACCAGGACGGTGGGCGTGGCACGGATCTCCAGCGCCCGCACCAGCGCGAGGTGCTCCTCGGCGTCGATCTCCACATGCGCGACCCCGTCCACCATGGCCGCAACCTCCGCCAGGGTGCGCCGGGTTGCGCGGCAGGGCTGGCAGAACGCGCTGGAGAACTGCACCAGGGTCGCCCGCTCGCCCAGCTCCGCGCCCAACTGGGCTGCTCCCAGCCTCGGCCCGTCCTCGCGCACCGTGCTTCCTCTCCTCGGTCCAGCGGTCCGGACTCTTCAGCGCCGAGGACCGCCCGGAAGATTCCCACCCGCCCCCGACCTGCGCGTACGTGACGAGAATCTCCCCGTCCACAGGCCGCAGGACTGGCCACCACGGCGCGTATCGGGCACGATCTGCCCAACGCCGAAAACCTACGGCTGCGTAACTTCCACCGGAAGTACTCTCCCCCGGGAAAGCAGAAGGGTCTCCCCCAGATGGCAGAACTCGTCTATCGGCCGGTCGTCGGCGCCGCTCTCACGATGTTCAAGGCGCTCGACCTGAAGATCGACACCCAGGGTTCGGAGAACATCCCGCGCTCCGGCGGCGCGGTGCTCGTCAGCAACCACATCAGCTATCTGGACTTCATCTTCACCGGACTCGCCGCCCTGCCGCAGAAGCGCCTGGTGCGCTTCATGGCCAAGGAGTCGGTCTTCCGGCACCGCATCTCGGGCCCGCTGATGCGCGGGATGAAGCACATCCCGGTCGACCGCAAGCAGGGCGAGAACGCGTACGCGCACGCGCTGGACTCGCTGCGTTCGGGAGAGATCGTCGGTGTCTTCCCCGAGGCGACCATCTCGCAGTCGTTCACGCTCAAGAGCTTCAAGTCGGGTGCCGCCCGGCTCGCCCAGGAGGCCGGGGTCCCGCTGATCCCGATGGCGCTGTGGGGCACCCAGCGGGTGTGGACCAAGGGCCGGCCGCGCAACTTCAAGCGCAGCCACATCCCCGTCACCATCCGGGTCGGCGAGCCGGTCGAGGCGCCCGCCGACCAGTTCGCCGGGGCGATCACCCGGCGGCTGCGGGAGCGCTGCCAGGAGCTTCTGGAAGCCGCCCAGCGCGCCTATCCCGTACGTCCCAAGGACGCCGCGGACACCTGGTGGATCCCGGCGCACCTCGGCGGCACCGCGCCCACGCCCGAAGAGGTGCGCGAGCGCGAGGCCAGCCACTGAGGCGGCGCTGACGTCACGCCCCGGCGGCGACCGGGGCGTGCACGGTGACCCGGGCCCCGGGGCTCACCTTCTCCAGGAGCTCGGCGAGCTCCGCCGCGGCCACTTCCGGGCGGCAGTGCGGAGCCATGCCCTCCAGAAGGAAGAGCGCGTTGACGCTCTCCTCGGTGAGCCGGGTGCGCACGCCCTGGCGCCAGTTCCAGCGTCGGCAGGTGACACCCTCGTCGTCGCACCACACCACCTCGCCCGCCTCCGGGTGCTCGACCGCCGCCTCGCCGCCCGCCACGGTGTGGAAGGGCTCCTGGCCGGTGGCGCGGACCAGCCGCATCGATCCCGCGATGCGGTCGATGTCCTCGCCGCCGACCGGGACGAGGTGGGCCACGCTGATCGCGTTGTACACGTCGACGAGCCGGTTGATCCGCGGCAGCCCGCCGTCGGCGAGAGCGCGCTTGGCCAGCGCCTCGGCCGAGTTGCGGGTGCGTGAGGGCTTGGCGCCGAACGCGGTGTACGCCTCCCGCCAGGCGGCCATGTGCGGGTCCTCGTGCGGGTCGAGGGACCCCAGGCGCTCGCGCAGCCGCCGGGCGGCCTCGTCGAGCAGCGCCGAACCCGCCTCGTCGCTGGGCCCGTTGACGAGCCCGCGGGCCTCCACGGCGACATGGGTGAAGCCGGGCGCGATCGCGCGCACCTCGTCGGATACGGTGACGGTGAGCGTCATGGCGGGTCGTGCCTCACAGTTCGGTCAGGAGCGTCCGCCAGAGGTGCGGACGGTCGGGAGCGGCCTTCAGGGCGGCCAGCACCACCGGGTGTGGTACATCGTAGAGTACCGGATAGTCCACCTCATTGAACTTCGGGCGGGGCGTCCAGGCCAGCCGCTCCTGCCCCAGGGAGAAGCACGCGTCGACGCCGGGCTTGTTGCCGCGGACGTCCTGCCGCGCCCACTCGCGCTCACCGGGCAGCTTCAGGGCGACCAGCCCATGGATCGCCGGGTTAGTGCCGTCGTCGTCCGCGAGGCGCTGATAGCAGAGCGCGGCCGGTATCCCCTCGGCGCGCAGCAGGGCGGCGTAGGCGTGGGACTTGGCGTAGCAGATGCCGGTGCGCCGCTCCAGGACGTCGGAGGCCCGCCAGGTGACGCACTCGTCGCCCGCGTCCTGGGAGTGCGCGACGGTGTCGCGGACGTGTTCATAGGCGAGCTCGGCGTATGAGTATGCGTCAGTCGCCTGGGCGGCCAGCTTCGCCGCCAGCTCACGCACCACCGGGTGGTCATGGTCGATGACCTCGTCCGCCACGAGATAGGCGGAGAGTTCGGGGTTCCGCTGCTGAAGTCGCATGGCACGCGAGCGTACGAAAACGGCCGACCGCAAGTCAATGGCTTTACGGTCGGCCGTATAGATATTCAGTTTTGCGGAGTGGCTCAGGAGCCGTCGGAAGGCCGTCTCAGCGGGCCAGCTCTTCCTTGAGCGCCGCGAGGAAGCCGTCCACGTCGTCCTCGGTGGTGTCGTACGAGCACATCCAGCGCACATCGCCGGCCGCCTCGTCCCAGAAGTAGAAGCGGTAGCGCTTCTGGAGACGCTCGCTGACGTCGTGCGGCAACCGGGCGAAGACCGCGTTCGCCTGGACCGGGTAGAGGATCTCGACCCCGTCGACCGAGCGGACGCCCTCGGCGAGCCGCTGCGCCATCGCGTTGGCGTGGCGCGCGTTGCGCAGCCACAGGTCCTTGCTGAGCAGCGCCTCCAACTGCACCGAGACGAAGCGCATCTTGGAGGAGAGCTGCATCGACATCTTGCGGATGTGCTTCATCCGGCGCACCGCGTCCGGGTTGAGCACCACGACGGCCTCACCGAAGAGCATGCCGTTCTTGGTACCGCCGTACGAGATCACGTCGACGCCGGCGGCGTTGGTGAACGCGCGCATCGGCACGTTCAGGGAGGCCGCGGCGTTGGCTATCCGGGCACCGTCGAGGTGCACCTTCATCCCGTGCTGGTGGGCGTGGTCGCAGATCGCGCGGATCTCGTCGGGCGTGTAGACCGTGCCCAGCTCGGTGTTCTGGGTGACCGAGACGACCTGCGGCATCGCCCGGTGCTCGTCCTCCCAGCCCCAGGCCTGCCGGTCGATGAGCTCGGGGGTGAGCTTGCCGTCCGGGGTCGGCACGGTGAGCAGCTTCAGGCCCGCCATGCGCTCCGGCGCGCCGCCCTCGTCCACGTTGATGTGCGCGGACTCGGCGCAGATCACCGAACCCCAGCGGTCGGTCAGCGCCTGGAGGGCGACGACGTTGGCGCCCGTTCCGTTGAAGACCGGGAACGCCTCGGCACCCGCGCCGAAGTGGCTGTGGATGACGCGCTGGAGGTGGTCGGTGTAGTCGTCCTCGCCGTAGGCGACCTGGTGGCCGCCGTTGGCGAGGGCGATGGCGGCGAGGATCTCGGGGTGCACGCCCGCGTAGTTGTCGCTGGCGAAGCCGCGCACCTCGGGGTCGTGGTGGCGTCGTGCGTCCGTCTTCACGGCTTGGGGGTCAGCCACAGGCGCTGTCCGTTCACTTCCTCGGCGGGGCGGTCCCAGACTCCGGCGATGGCCTCGGCCAGCTCCTTGACGTCGGTGAAGCCCGCGAACTTGGCGTTGGGGCGCTCGGCGCGCATCGCGTCGTGCACCAGTGCCTTGATCACCAGGATGGCGGCGGCGGTGTTCGGACCGCCCTCGCCCCCCGCCTTGCGGAACGCGTCGGCGAGCGCGAGCGTCCAGGCCTCGGCCGCGGCCTTGCCCGCGTTGTACGCGGCGTTGTTCGCGGTGGGCTTGTGCGCCCCGGACTGGCTGACCAGCACGAAACGGCCGCGGTCGCTGCGCAGCAGCCCGTCGTGGAAGGCGAGCGAGGTGTGCTGCACGGTCTTGACCAGCAGCTTCTCCAGGAGCTCCCAGTCGGCGAGGTCGGTCTCCGGGAAGGAGGGGCTGCCGCGCCAGCCTCCCACGAGGTGGACCAGGCCGTCGATCCGGCCGAACTCCTTCTCGGTCCGGGCCGCCCACTCGCGGGTGGCGTCCAGGTCGAGCAGGTCGACGGTGTCGCCGACCACGGTCGCGCCGCCATGGGCGTAGCGCGCCGCGTCCACGGCCTCCGCGAGGCGTGCCGGGTCCGCGTCGGACGCCACCACGGTCGCGCCCGCCTCGGCGAGCCTGAGCAGGGCGGCGCGGCCCGCGGGGCCCGCCGCACCGGCCACCGCGACCACGGCGCCGCTCAGCGGCCCGCTGCCATTCCCGTTGACGTTCATGTTCATCTCCTCCGCACCAGTGCTCACGCGGCAGCCGGCTGGACGCTCGCCGCGGTGATCCCCTTGGTGGAGGCAATCACGTCCTTGAGCTTCTTGGCGAGCGCCTCATAGAACATGCTCAGGGGAAACTCGTCCGCGAGCACGTCGTCGACGAGCTTGCGCGGCGGCAGCGAGAGGTCCAGGGCGTCCGGGCCCTTGGCCCAGCGCGATCCCGGGTGCGGCGCGAGGTAGGTGGAGACCAGGTCGTACGCGGCGAACCAGTGCACCAGCTTCGGGCGGTCGATGCCGTCCCGGTAGAGCTTCTCGATCTCGGCGCAGAGCTCGTTGGTGACCCGGGGGGCCTGCTCCCAGTCGATGTGCAGCCTGTTGTCGGTCCAGCGCACCACGTCGTGCTTGTGCAGGTACGCGAAGAGCAGCTGACCGCCGAGGCCGTCGTAGTTGCGGTTGCGGTCGCCGGAGACCGGGAAGCGGAACATCCGGTCGAAGAGCACCGCGTACTGCACGTCGCGGCCGTGCTGGTTGCCCTCGGCCTCCAGCTTCACGGCCTCCTTGAAGGCGGTGAGGTCGCAGCGCAGCTCCTCCAGGCCGTACATCCAGAACGGCTGGCGCTGCTTGATCATGAACGGGTCGAAGGGCAGGTCGCCGTGGCTGTGCGTGCGGTCGTGGACCATGTCCCAGAGCACGAAGGCCTTCTCGCAGCGCTCCTGGTCGCCCACCATCTCCCGGATGTCCTCGGGCAGCTCGACGCCGAGGATGTCGACGGCCGCCTCGGTGACCCGGCGGAAGCGGGCGGCCTCGCGGTCGCAGAAGATGCCGCCCCAGGTGAACCGCTCGGGCGCCTCGCGCACGGCGATCGTCTCGGGGAAGAGGACGGCCGAGTGGGTGTCGTACCCGGCGGTGAAGTCCTCGAAGGCGATGCCGCAGAAGAGCGGGTTGTCGTAGCGGGTGGCCTCCAGCTCGGCCAGCCAGTCGGGCCACACCATGCGCAGGACGACCGCCTCCAGGTTGCGGTCCGGGTTGCCGTTCTGCGTGTACATGGGGAAGACGACCAGGCGCTGGAGCCCGTCGGCGCGGTCCGCGGCCGGGTGGAAGGCGAGCAGCGAGTCCAGGAAGTCCGGCACGTCGAAGGCACTGTCGGCCCATTTGCGCAGGTCGGCGACGAGGGCGCGGTGGTAGGCGGCGTCGTGCGGCAGCAGCAGGGAGAGCTCCTCGACCGCGCCCGCGACGCGCTCGACGGCGGCTTCGGCGGTGGCGCGGGACGGGGCGCCCTCGGCGTCGAAGTCGATGGAGCCGTCCTTGGACTGCCAGGGCCGGATCTCCTCGACGGAACTCTTGAGCACGGTCCAGGCAGGGTGCTCGACCACGGGCCGGGTGGCGAGAACGCCCCCGACAGCCACGTCCTGCACAAGAATTTCCGTCATGTCACTTCCTCCACAGGAGAACCTCGCGTCAAGACACCGTATCCGTGTTCGGTTACCCCGCTCAAGGGGGATCTCGGGAAATTATCCCGTACTACGTCACACAGGCCGCTGTTCTTCCTGTGAAGCTCCGCCGAGGCGCTCGGTTCTGCCACGGCGCGGACGTAGTGCTGGCCCGGGTCAAGACAGCGGCAACTCGCCCACCCGCGAGTGGCCTCTCAGGGGCGCGGATGCCCCGTGGCGTCCGGGCGGACACCGTGGATGCCCCGCGCGAGCCGGGGTCCATCGCGCGTCGCGGCCGTTAGGCTGCGGCACTGCCGCGTGGGCTCGGGATGGCCCGCCGCGGAAACCGCCGTCGACGGAAGCGAGGCCTGTCTTGACGTTCCTCACCATCGGTCATCGCGGGGTCATGGGTGTCGAGCCGGAGAACACCCTGCGTTCCTTCGTTCGCGCCGAACGCTCGGGCATGGACGTCATCGAGCTGGATCTGCACCTCAGCAAGGACGGCGCGCTCGTCGTGCTGCACGACGCGGACGTGGACCGCACCACGGACGGGAAGGGCCCGGTGGCCGACAAGACGGTCGCGGAGCTGAGGGAGCTCGACGCGGGCCAGGGCGAGCGCATCCCGCTGTTCGAAGAGGTCCTGGACGCGGTCGCCTCACCGCTCCAGGCCGAGATCAAGGACGTCAGGGCCGCCGACGAGCTCGCGCGCGTCATCCACGCGCGCGATGTCGTGGGCCGGGTGACGGTCTCCTCGTTCCACGAGGAGGCGCTGGTGCGGATGGCCTCGCTGGTGCCGGGGGTACGGACGGTCCTGGTCGCGAGCCGCTGGGACACCGGCATCGCGGACCGGGCCGCGGCGGTCGGCGCGCACGCCCTCTCGCTCGACATCCGCCGGCTGACCCTGGAGGACGTCGAACGGGCGCACGCCGCGTCCGTACAGGTCATCGGCTGGGTGGTGAACACCCAGGACCATCTGCGGCTGGTCCGCGCGCTGGGCCTGGACGGCGCGACGACCGACTATCCGGAGATCCGCCGCACCGGCCGCTTCACGGCCTGACAGACGCCCCCGGCGGTCACCGGACCAGCTCCTTCACCAGCAGCTCGAAGGCGAGGTCCGCGCGCTGGGGGATGCCGAAGCGCTCGTCGCCGTACGGGAAGGGCGTCAGCTGTCCCGTACGGCGGTAGCCGCGCCGCTCGTACCAGGCGATCAGCTCGTCCCGTACCGAGATCACCGTCATGTGCATCTCGGTGACGCCCCACGTCTCGCGCGCGCTGCGCTCCGCCTCGGCGATGATCTCCTTGCCGAGGCCGCCGCCCTGGAGTTCGGGGCGGACCGCGAACATCCCGAAGTAGGCCGCGTGGCCGCGGTGTTCGAGCTGGCAGCAGGCGACGATCCGGCCGTCCCGCTCCACCGTGAGCAGCCGGCTGCCGGGCGTCGTGATCACCTGGCGCACCCCCTCGGGGTCGGTGCGCTGCCCCTCGAGGATGTCCGCCTCGGTGGTCCAGCCCGCCCGGCTGGTGTCCCCCCGGTACGCCGACTCGATGAGCGGGACCAGCTCCTCGACATCGGCCTCGGTGGCGTCCCGGTAGCTCAGCTCTCCGGCGCGGGTGGTGTCCATGGCGAACGTTCTCCCAACTGCATCATGACGTGGCGGGCGCACCCCGAGCCTAACCCCGCCCCGGCGGGCGTCTTCTAACCTGCCTCCATGGTTCATGTGCTGAGCAGCAGGACCCTTCTGCGCCCCACCGACCCGGACCGCTCCCGCGCCTTCTACGGCGGGCAGTTGGGCCTCCCGGTCTACCGCGAGTTCGGTACGGGACCGGAACGCGGCACGGTCTACTTCCTCGGCGGCGGCTTCCTGGAGGTCTCCGGCCGCGCCGAGGCGCCCCTCTCCCCCGGTCTGCGGCTGTGGCTCCAGGTGGCGGACGTGGCCGAGGCGTACGAGGAGCTGACCGGGCGCGGGGTGGAGATCTCGCGGCCCCCGGTGCGCGAGCCGTGGGGACTGGTGGAGATGTGGCTCCAGGACCCGGACGGGGTGCGGATCGTGGTGGTGGAGGTGCCGGCCGACCACCCGCTGCGCTTTCGCCCCTGACCCGGCCTCCTCCGGCCGCGCCGGGTCCGGCGGGACGGCCCTCCGCCGTCCCGCGAGCCCCTCACGCGCCCCCTTGTGTGTCCTTGCGCCCGCGTGCGCGACCGGCCCCACGGGCATCGACCCCTCGGCGGGGCGACATGTGGAGCGGGGAGGTGGCCATGCACGGAACGGCGCTGTCCGGCTGGCTGCTCGTGGCGGTCTGCGCGGCCACCGGCGCGTACGGCGTCCTGCGGCTGCGCAGCGGCTGCCCTCACGCGCGCGACTCGGCCGGGGGCGAGGCGGTGATGGGGTTCGGCATGGCCGCGATGGCCGTCCCGGCGGCCTTCGCGACCCCGCCGCCCTGGATCTTCGCCGGGTACGCGGGGGTCTTCGGGGCCACGGCCCTGCGGGCGGGCTGGCTCGTCCACGCGCGCGTGGCCGGCGGCGGACACCATCTGCACCACGCCATCGGCTCGCTCGCGATGGTCTACATGGCGCTGACGATGGGCGCCCCCGGCGGCCACCCGGGCCACGAGGGCCACGCGGGGGCCGCGGGCGGCATCCCCCCGCTCACCGGCGCGCTGCTCGTCTACTACGTCGGCTACGTCCTCACGGCCGGGATACGGCTGCTGCCCACGGCGGGGCCCGCCGGGGCGGTCGCCGCGCCGGGCTGGGGCGCGCGGCCCGAACTGACCCTGGCCTGCCGGTTGTCGATGGGGATGGCCATGCTGGCGATGCTGCTCGCCCTGTGACGGACGTCGGGGGCCGGCCCGCGACGTCCGTCGGGGCCCGTCCCCCGCGGTGCGCCCGGTGTTCGTCCGCCCCCCGTCCGCCGTTCTCCCGGCCGCCCTCCCGGACGCCGGTGGACGGCCGTGATCAAAACGTGGCGTGCGTCACTTGCCGCGCGAGGTCGTACCTATGGGGACGGCCCCGCTCATAGGCTGAGGACATGATGGTCTCCCTCGCGCTGCTGGCGCTCGGCGTCGTGTCCGCCGTGGTGGCCCCGCGCCTGTTCGCGCGTGCCCACTGGGCCGAGCGCGAGCCGGTGGTGGCGTTGTGGGTCTGGCAGTGCGTGGTGGGGGCGGTGCTGCTCTGCTTCGCCCTGGCGATGGTGTTCAGCGCGGCGGCTGCCTGGCAGACGGTACGGGGCCAGGTGTTCGCGACCGCCCCGCGCGCGGTGATCGACGCGTATGCGCTGGGGCCGTACGGCCCGTGGTCGGCGGCGCTCGCGGTACTGCTCTTCTGCGGCGGTGCCTGGACGGCCGCGATGCTCACCCGGGAGATCCGCGACGCGCGGGCCCGGCGCCGGGCGAGCCGTTCGGAGCTGCTGGTACGCGCACCGCTGCTGCCCGGCGAGGCACCCGGCGGGGCGCCGCTGGTGGTCCTGGAGGGGCCGCGTCCAAACGCCTGGTGGCTGCCGGGGCCCAGTCCCCAACTGGTCATCACCACCGCGGCACTTCGCCGCCTGAAGGGCCGTCAGCTCGACGCCGTGCTCGCCCATGAGCAGGGGCACGCGCGCGCCCGCCACCACTGGCTGCTGAACTGTTCGGCCGCGCTGGCCAACGGATTCCCGAAGATCCCGGTGTTCGCGGCCTTCCGTGACGAGATGCACCGGCTGGTCGAGCTGGCCGCGGACGATGTCGCCTCGCGCCGCTACGGCCGGCTGACGATCGCGCTCGCGCTGGTCGAACTCAACGAGGACCGGGGCCTGTTCGGGCCCTGCCCGGCCCCGCACGGCGAGGTCCCGCAGCGGGTCAACCGCCTGCTGGCCGCCTCGCCCCGGCTCACCGCCGGCCACCGGCTCCGGCTGACGGCGTCGGCCGCCCTGGTCCCGGTCGTGCCCCTGCTGGTGGCCTTCGTCCCGGCGCTGCGCGCCCTCGGCTAGGGCGGGTTGCCAAAGTAGCGCCGTCCGCCCGAAGGGCGAGCCACCCGCCACCTTGCCGGCCGCCCCACGACGCCGCGCACGCACCCCGCGCGCACGAGCCGCGGGCGTCTCAGCGAGGATCGAGCCATGCCCGTCGCACCCCCGCCGGTCCGCGTCCCGGCCCCCGTAGTCGGCCCGGCCCGCGCGGGCGCCGCCCTGACGGCCCTCTCCGGCCTCCTGCTGGCCCTTGTGGCGGTCTCGTGGGGCCCGCTGATGGACCTGGACCGCGCGGTCGCCGACGGGCTCCACAGGAGGGCCGTGGCCGAGCGGGGTCTCACCCACCTCAACCGGGTGCTCACCGACTGGGTCTGGGACACCTGGACGATGCGCGCGCTGCTGGCCGCGGTGGTCGTCGCCGTCTTCGTACGCGGCGGGCGGCGCGTGGCGCTGTGGGCCGCGGCGACGAGCGCGCTGGGCACGCTGGTGCAGCAGACCATGAAGGCGGCGCTCGGGCGGGAACGGCCCAAGTGGCCGGATCCCGTCGATTCCGCCTCGTACGCGGCCTTCCCGTCCGGCCACGCGCTCACCGTGACGGTGACATTCGGCCTCCTGCTGTGGCTGGCCGTCGCCCGGGGCGCCCGCCCGGCGGTGCGGCGGGCGGTGGCCGCGCTCGGCGCCGTCTCGGTGCTCGGGGTGGGCTTCACCCGGGTCTATCTCGGCGTCCACTGGCTCTCGGACGTGGCCGGCGGCTGGCTGATCGGGGCGGCACTGGTGTGTCTGTCGGTGGCGGCGTACGGGCGATGGGGCGCGAACCGGCCGCCCGGGAGCGACAGGGCTTGAACCGGCCACCGGCCGCACGCGAGGATCGCCGCCATGGCGATCAAGGGTGTGCTGTTCGACTTCTCCGGGACGCTGTTCCGTATCGAGTCCACGCGCGACTGGCTCGACGCCGTCCTCGACGCGCGCGGCATCGCGCTCACCGAGGAGCGACGCGCGCGGTACGCGGCCGAGTTGGCCCGGGCGGGGGCGCTGCCCGGCGGTCCCGCCCCCGAGTTCCTGCCGCCGCATCTGGCGGACCTCTGGGCGGTCCGCGACCGCAGCGCCGAACTCCACCGCGCGGCGTACACGGGGCTCGCGCGAACGGTGACATTGCCGGATCCGCAGTTGCACACCGCGCTCTACGAACGGCACAGGACGCCGGCCGCCTGGCACCCGTATCCGGACGCCGGAGCCGTCCTGCGGGGGCTGCGGGAGCGGGGCGCGCGCGTGGCGGTGGTCAGCAACATCGGCTGGGACCTGCGGCCGGTCTTCCGCGCCCATGGCCTGGACGTCCTGGTGGACGCGTACGTCCTGTCGTACGAACACGGGGTGCAGAAGCCCGACCCGCGGCTCTTCCGCGCGGCCTGCGAGGCGATCGGGCGGGAGCCGGGCGAGGTGCTGATGGTGGGCGACGACCGGGAGGCGGACGGCGGCGCCGCGGCGCTGGGCTGCGCCGTCCACTTCGTGGACCATCTGCCGGTCACCGAGCGGCCGGCCGGACTGCGCCCCGTCCTGGGCCTCGTCGACGCGGACGGAGCGCGGCAGAAGAGGGCCGCCCCTCCTGGGTGATCCCCCGCGTCACCCAGAAAGGACAGCGAATCCGCAGGCCAGAACACCCGGCAGGGGTTCCCGCACACGGTCACCTGAGTATATTGGCTCAGAGCCAGTCAACGCAGGAGTTACAGCATGTCCCCGCGCAGCGCATCGGTCAATGAAGAGTTGCGCCGGCGTTCCCGTGAGCGGCTGCTCCAGGCGACAGTCGAGCTGGTGGCGGAGCGCGGCTACGAGGCGACCACCCTCGGCGACATCGCCGACCGGGCCGGCTCGGCCCGCGGCCTGGTCTCGTACTACTTCCCGGGCAAGCGCCAACTGCTCCAGTCGGCCGTCCACCGGGTCATGCACCTGGCCCTGGACGCGGGCCTGGAGCAGGAGCCGCGGACCGAGGACGGACGGGAGCGGCTGGCCCGCGCCATCGACGCGATACTGGACCTCACCGCGGTCCACCCCGTGCTGATGCGCGCCCACATGGCGGGCATCCTCCAGGCCGAGGGGTTCGTGCAGTGCCCCGAGCAGCAGCGCCTGTCCTGGCTGCTGAAGGACACGATGCGGCGGTACGGCTCGGCGGACGTGGACGCCGAGTACCCGATCCTGCGGGCCCTGCTGATGGGCGCGGTCTTCGCGGCCCTGCTGCCCGGCGCCCCCATGGAGGTGCCCCGGCTGCGGGGCGAGCTGTTCCAGCGTTTCGGGCTCGACTGGGAGCTCGGCAACCCGCCACCGCAGGGGAAACCGCTCGCCGTCCCCTGACGCCGCGCGCGTGCCGGTGCGATGCTGGAGTCCCCCGGTGGGATCCGCCTGCGGGAAGGGAGACCCTTCGTGCTGCGCATAGCCGTCGTCGGTTCCGGGCCGAGCGGGGTCTACACCGCTCAGTCCCTGGTCACCCAGAGCACGGTCCCAGGCCTGCGCGTCGACGTCCTGGACCGGCTGCCCTGTCCGTACGGTCTGGTGCGGTACGGGGTGGCGCCCGACCACGAGAAGATCAAATCCCTCCAGAACAACCTGCGCGCGGTCCTGGAGGACGAACGGATCAACTTCCTCGGGCACGTCGAGATCGGGCCCGGGGGCCTCGCTCCGGAGCGGCTGCTGCGGCTCTACCACGCGGTGGTGTACTGCGTGGGCGCCTCCGCCGACCGCCGGCTCGGCATTCCCGGCGAGGACCTGCCGGGAAGCTGCTCGGCCACCGACTTCGTCGCCTGGTACAGCGCCCACCCGGACGCCTCGGCGAACGGATTCCGCCTCGAATGGCTCACCGCCCGCTCGGCGGTCGTCATCGGCGCGGGCAACGTGGCGGTGGACGTGGCCCGCATCCTCTCGCGCGGCGCCGAGGAGCTGCGTCCCACCGACGTGCCGCACGCGGCGCTGGACGCGCTGGCGGCGAGCCGGGTGCGCGAGGTGCACATGGCCGCCCGGCGCGGCCCCTCGCAGGCGAAGTTCACCACCAAGGAGCTGCGCGAGCTGGGCGTGCTGCCGGGCGCCGAGGCGGTGGTGGACGCCGCCGAACTGGCGCTGGACCCGGCCTGCGCGGACCCCTCGGCACTGCCCGCCGCCGTCCGCCGCAACATCGAGGTGCTGCGCGGCTGGGCGGCGCCGGACCGCGAGCGGCGGAGCGTGGAGCGCACGCTGCGGCTGCGGTTCTTCCTGCGCCCGGTGGAGATCCTGGAGCGGGACGGGCGGGTGGGCGGCGTCCGCTTCGAGCACACCGCCCCCGACGGGGCCGGGGGCGTGCGCGGCACCGGCACGTACGAGGAGATCGAGGCGCAGCTCGTGCTGCGGGCGGTCGGCTATCTGGGCGTGCCACTGGCGGGTCTGCCGTTCGACCCGGCGACGGGGACGGTCCCGCACGCGGCGGGCCGGGTGCTGCGCGACGGCGTGCCCTCGCCCGGGGAGTACGTGGCGGGGTGGATCAAGCGCGGCCCGACCGGCGTCATCGGCACCAACCGCCCGTGTGCCAAGGAGACGGTGACCTCGCTCCTGGCGGATGCCGACGCCCTGGCGCGGCGGCCCGTCGAGGGCGAACCCGTGGACGCCATGCGGGAGTCGGGGCTGCGGCCGGTCCAGTGGCGGGGCTGGCGGGACATCGAGCTGGCGGAGGCGGCGCTCGGCCGCTCGCTGGGCCGGGGCCCGGTGAAGATCGCCGACTGGGAGGGACTGCTCGCCGCCGCGCTGGGCGCGCGCGGGGACTGAGCGCCCGGCCGGAGGGCGTCGGCCCCGGCAGTGGGGCGCACGCGAGCCGAGCGGCGCTCAGCCGTCGAGCCGCGCCCCCTGGAGCGCCGCCGCGCCCAGGATGCGGTCGAAGAGCCCCGGGAAGAGCTCTTCCAGATCGTCGCGGCGCAGCCCGTTCATCTTCGCGGTGCCGCGATAGGTCTGCCGGATGACGCCGCTCTCGCGCAGCACGCGGAAGTGGTGCGTGGTCGTGGACTTGGTGACGGGCAGGTCGAAGAACGAGCAGGACACCTCACCGTCGGCCGCCGCGAGCTCACCGACCACCCGCAGCCGGATGGGGTCGGAGAGCGCGTGCAGCACCGCCTCCAGACGGATCTCGTGGCGTGCCGGGTGGTCGAGTTCGCGCTTGCTCGTTGCAGTGGACACATACGCATTGTACGAGAGGCGTCGTAGTTTGACATCTCCCGTACTACGATGCATATCGTACGAACCGGATCCGGCGCCGCCCGTGGCGCCGCGGCCGTCCGGAATGGAGTCTGCCGTGCCTGCTGCGAGTGCCCTGTTCGAGCCGTACACCCTGCGGTCGCTGACGATCCCCAACCGGATCTGGATGGCGCCGATGTGCCAGTACAGCGCCGAGGTGTTCGGTCCGGACGCCGGTGTGGCCAACGACTGGCACCTCGCCCACTACGCGGCCCGGGCGACCGGCGGCACGGGGCTGATCCTCGTCGAGGCCACCGCCGTCAGCCCCGAGGGCCGGATCTCCCCCGCGGACCTGGGCATCTGGAACGACACCCAGGCCGAAGCGCTGGGCCGGATCGTACGGTTCCTCAAGGCGCAGGGCACGGTCCCCGGCATCCAGATAGCGCACGCCGGCCGGAAGGCCTCGACCGACCGCCCCTGGCGCGGCGGCGCGCCGATCGCCACGGACGCCGAGGAGGGCTGGCAGCCGCTCGGCCCGAGCCCGGTGCCCTTCACCCCCCGCCACACCGTGCCCAGCGAGCTGACCACCGATCAGATCAAGGAGGTCGTCGGGCAGTTCGCGGACGCGGCCCGGCGCGCGCGGGACGCCGGGTTCGAGGTCGTCGAGATCCACGGCGCCCACGGCTATCTGATCGGCGAGTTCCTCTCCCCGCACTCCAACAGGCGCACCGACGCGTACGGCGGCTCGTTCGAGAACCGCACGCGCCTCGCGCTCGACATCACCGAAGCCGTACGGGAGGTGTGGCCCGAGGAGCTGCCGCTGTTCTTCCGGGTCTCGGCCACCGACTGGCTGGAGGAGGGCGGCTGGACCGCGGACGAGACCGTCCGCCTGGCCGCGCTGCTCAAGGAGCGCGGTGTGGACCTCCTCGACGTGTCGACCGGCGGGAACGCCACGGGGGTGCGCATTCCCGTGGGTCCCGGCTACCAGGTGCCATTCGCGGCCCGGGTGCGCCGCGAGAGCGGGCTGCCCGTCGCCACCGTCGGCCTGATCACCGAACCGGCCCAGGCCGAGAAGATCCTCGCCAACGGGGAGGCGGACGCGGTCCTGCTCGGCCGGGAGCTGCTGCGCAACCCGTCCTGGGCGCGGCAGGCGGCCCGTGAGCTGGGCGGCGAGGTGCGGGTGCCGGACCAGTACGGCTGGGCGATCTGACCCGGCCCGGAGGCCCTCGGGCGACCTCGAAGGGCTCGGTCACGGTCGCTCCGGTCCCGTCCGGGTGAATGCGGCCCGGTCGGCCTCGCGCCACGCCCCGCATCCCGCTCCCACGCCCTGTGACCTGCGCGGACCCCGGCTTCGGGGGCCGCTGTCAGTGGTCGGGTGCAGACTGGCGGATATCCGGGACAACGGCGTTTTGGAGGGGTAGCGATGACCGACGTACTGCTCACTGTGGGGACCCGCAAGGGACTGTTCATCGGCCGCAGGCACGGCGGCGAGTGGCGGTTCGACGGGCCGCGCTTCAACGCCCAGGCGGTCTATTCCATCGGGATCGACACCCGGCGCCCGGTCCCCCGGCTGCTCGTCGGCGGCGACAGCGCGCACTGGGGGCCCTCCGTCTTCCGCTCGGACGATCTCGGCGCGACCTGGGTGGAGCCACCCCGGCCCGCGGTGAAGTTCCCGGAGTTCACCGGCAAGTCGCTGGAGCGGGTGTGGCAGTTGCACCCGGCGGGCCCCGAGGCGCCCGACGTGGTCTACGCGGGCACCGAACCGGCCGCGCTCTTCCGCTCGGAGGACGGCGGCGAGAGCTTCACCCTGGTGCGTCCGCTGTGGGAGCACCCGACACGCTCGCAGTGGGTGCCGGGCGGCGGCGGTGAGGGTCTGCACACCATCGTCACCGACCCCCGCGACGCCCGGGCGGTGACCGTCGCGGTCTCCACCGCCGGGGTCTTCCGCACCCGGGACGGAGGCGAGAGCTGGGCGCCCGCCAACAAGGGCGTTTCGGCGGTCTTCCTGCCCGACCAGCACCCCGAGTTCGGCCAGTGCGTCCACAAGATCGCCCAGGACGCGGCCGATCCGGACCGGCTGTTCCTGCAGAACCACTGGGGGGTCTACCGCAGCGACGACGGCGGTGAGCGCTGGCAGGACATCGGCGAGGGACTGCCCTCCACCTTCGGGTTCGCCGCCGCCACCCACCCCCACCGCCCGGACACCGTCTACGTGTTCCCGATCACCGCCGACTCCGACCGGGTCCCGGCCGGGAACAGGTGCCGGGTCTTCCGCAGCCAGGACGGCGGGCGCACCTGGGAGCCGCTGTCGGCCGGACTGCCCTCGCAGGCGCACTACGGGACGGTGCTCCGCGACGCCCTGTGCACCGACGACGCCGACCCCGCGGGCGTGTACTTCGGCAACCGCAACGGGGAGGTGTACGCGAGCGCGGACGACGGCGACAGCTGGAGCCTGCTCGCCTCCCATCTGCCCGATGTGCTGTGCGTACGGGCGGCGGTGGTCCGCCAGTAGAGTGACGGCCGTGGCAGCACGACCGTTGAAAGAGATCGTCGAGCCCGGATGGGCGGACGCTCTGGAGCCCGTGGCCGGAAGGATCGCCTCCATGGGCGACTTCCTCCGTCAGGAGATTTCCCAGGGGCGCACCTACCTCCCGGCCGGACAGCATGTGTTGCGGGCCTTCCAGCAGCCGTTCCAGGACGTGCGGGTCCTGATCGTGGGCCAGGACCCGTATCCGACACCGGGGCACGCCGTGGGGCTCTCCTTCTCGGTCGCCCCCGAGGTGCGCCCGCTGCCGGGCAGTCTGGAGAACATCTTCCGCGAGCTGCACACCGACCTGGGGCTGCCCAGGCCCTCCAGCGGCGATCTGACGCCCTGGACCCAGCAGGGCGTCCTGCTCCTCAACCGGGCACTGACCACGGCGCCCCGCAAGCCCGCCGCGCATCGCGGCAAGGGCTGGGAGGAGGTGACCGAGCAGGCCATCCGCGCGCTGGTCGCGCGCGGGACCCCGCTGGTGTCGGTGCTGTGGGGGCGCGACGCGCGCAACCTGCGCCCGCTGCTCGGCGAGCTCCCGGCGATCGAGTCCGCGCACCCCTCGCCCATGTCGGCGGACCGGGGGTTCTTCGGGTCGCGGCCGTTCAGCCGGGCCAACGACCTCCTCGTCCGCCAGGGCGCGCAGCCCGTCGACTGGCGCCTGCCGTGACGGTCGCCGGGGGCGGCGACGGCGTGTGGGTGCTGGGCGTCGACTCCGGCGGGTCCGGCGTACGGTTCGCGCTCGGCCGGGCCGACGGGGGCGCCCCGGCGGAGGTGTCGCTCAGCGACGAGCCGGTGCGCACGGGTCCCGCCGGGATCGACGCGGGACAGCTGCTCGCCCAATTGGCGCCCGCGGCCCGGGAGTTGCTGGACCGGACCGGCGCGGGCCGGGTGGCGGCGGTGGCCGTGGGCGCCGCCGGGATGGTCTCGCTCGGCGACGACCTGCGCGCCCGGCTGCCCGCGGGCCTGGCCGGTGCGCTCGGCGTGCGACGCCTCGCGCTGGCCGCCGACGCGGTGACGGCCTACGCCGGAGCGCTCGGCCAGCGGCCCGGGGCGGTGGTCGCGGCGGGCACCGGAATGGTCGCGCTGGGCACGGATCTGACGCGGTGGCGGCGGGCCGACGGCTGGGGCCATCTGCTCGGTGACTGCGGCGGCGGCGCCTGGATCGGCCGCGCGGGCCTGGAGGCCGCGCTGCGCGCCCACGACGGCCGGCACGGCGGCTCGGCGGCCCTGCTGGAGCGCACCGAGGCGCTGTTCGGACCCGTGGCGGAGCTGCCCGGCCTGCTGTATCCGCGCACCGACCGGCCCGCCGTGCTGGCGTCGTTCGCGCCGGAGGTGGCGCGCTGTGCCCCGTCCGACCCGGTCGCGGCGGCGATCCTGCGCGCGGCTGCCCGCGCCATCGCCGAGTCGGCCGCGGCGGTCTGCCCGGACGTGCCGCCCGCGCGCGGCGAGGACCCCGCGAGCGGGCCCGGCCCCGGCACGGCCAAGGACTCCGGCGCGAGCGGAGCCGTCGGCGACAGGGCGGCCGAAAGTGTGAGCGAATGCGAAGTGGCGCTCACCGGCGGCCTGTTCCGGGTGGGCGACCCGCTCCTCGTCCCCGTACGGGAGGAGCTCGACGCCCTGCTGCCGTCCGTCCGCCAAGTGCCCGCGGCGGGAGATCCGCTCGCCGGAGCCCTGCTGATCGCCTCGGCGCTGGCCCGCGACGAGCTGCGACTGCCGCACCACCCGCGCATGTTGTGGGTCACGACAGAGCGGGACACTTGAGGGCAATGTCACTCACGGGATAAATGTGGACAGATACCGCTCACCTGACCCCTACCCGAACAGCCGCGCACGCAAAGCCAGTAGCATGCGGCGCCATGAGCTCCCCCACTGGGCCCGCATCCGGCCTGCCTGTACGAATGCCGCGACCCCGCCAGCCAGGGCGGCACCGCCGCCCGGAACCGGTGGTCGCTCCCGAGGGCGCGCCCGCGCTCGTCCTCGCCGTTCCCGGTACCCCCTCCCCCGCCGTGCGCGCCCTGGCGGAGGAAGTCATCAGCATCGCGCGCTCGGAGCTGCCCGGCCTCAACGCCCGGATCGGCTACCTGGACGCGGCCGACGAGGCCGCCGTGGAGTTCCCCCCGCTCGACGCCGTGCTCGCGCACACCGCCGCCGAGCGCACCGCCCGCTACGAGCAGGCCCGTGCCGCCGGTCAGGACGTCGCCGCGCCCGACGGCCCCGTCGCCGTCGTCGTGCCGCTGCTCGCGGGCCCCGACAGCGCCCTGATCCGCCGGGTGCGCCAGGCCGTCATGGACAGCCGTGCCGCCGCCGAGCTGACCGACGTCCTCGGCCCGCACCCGCTGCTCGCCGAGGCCCTGCACGTACGCCTCTCCGAGGCCGGTCTGGCCCGCGCCGACCGCGCCCGGCTGTTCACGGTGGCCACCGCCGCCGACGGCATCATCCTGGCGACGGTCGGCGGCGAGGAGGCCGTGCAGGCCGCCGGGATCACCGGCATGCTGCTGGCCGCCCGCCTCGCCGTGCCCGTGATGGCCGCCGCGCTCGACCAGGAGGGCTCGATCGCCGCCATGGCCGAGCAGCTGCGCGGCTCCGGTTCGGTGCAGCTCGCGGTCGCCCCCTACCTGATCGGCCCCGAGGTCGCGGACGGACTGCTGGACACCGCCGCCAAGGAGGCCGACTGCCTGGCCGCTGAGCCGCTGGGCGCCTACCCGGCGATCGGCAAGCTCGTGCTGTCGCAGTACGCCGCCGCGCTGGGCATCACGCCGCAGCCGCAGGGCTCCCCCGTGCACTGACGTACGGATGACGCGGAAGGGGCCGCACCCCCGCCAGGGGGTGGGGCCCTCCCCCTCCCCTGGGGGAGGGTTCCCCCGGGGCTCCGCCCAAAAAAAAGCACAAAGACAAAGGGGGGGGGAACAAAACCGCCAAGTG
>NZ_JBVILC010000001.1:708138-882268 GCF_055580545.1 Streptomyces sp. NPDC031670
ACCTTCTTTCCCCGCCCTGCTTTTTTCCAATCCCCATCGGGTCCCCTCGTGGCCTGGGTTGAGGGGGGAAAGAAAGACCCCCCCCCCCCTCCCGGTTTCCCCCCCCTCCCGCGTCCATGGGGGAAGTGTCCCCCGGGGGCTCAGCCGAAGACGACGCACGAGGCCGCGGGGGCGGGCACCGAGCCGGCCAGGCGCGGGATGCCGCTCTCCTCGTAGAGGTCGAACCAGCTGACGTCGCCGGAGCGCTCGTTGGCCGCGTACAGACGGCGGCCCGAGGGGCCGAGGGCCAGATGGCGCGGCCAGCGCCCGCCGCAGTCCACGGTGGCCACCAGGACGGCGTGTTCGCCGTCCGGGTCGAGGGCGAGGGTCGCGATCGAGTCGTGGCCCCGGTTGGCGACCCAGAGGAACCGTCCGTCGCGGGCGACGACGACCTCGGAGGGGAACGTTTCGTCCGTCACGCCGTCATGGATCACCCGGGTCTCCCCCAGCGGCTCCAGGACGCCCTCGGCGGCGTCCCAGCGGCAGACGACGAGCGTGGGCTCCAGCTCGTTGAGGACGTACGCGTGGCGGCCGTCGGGGTGGAAGGCCAGATGGCGGGGGCCGCTGCCGGGGCGCAGCGCGGTCGTGCCGTGCGGGCGCAGCACGCCGTCGGCCGGGTCGAGGGCGCAGACCTCCACCGAGTCGGTGCCGAGGTCGACGCTCAGCAGCCAGCGCCCGCTGGGGTCGGGCAGCACCTGGTGGGCGTGCGGGCCGGTCTGGCGCTCGGGGTGGGGGCCGGAGCCGTGGTGCTGAAGGACGTACGCGGCGGGGCCCGGGCGGCCGTCGCGGCGGACCGGGAGCGTGGTGACGCTGCCGGAGGTGTAGTTGGCGGTCACCAGGTGGCCGGCGGCGAGGGCGAGGTGGGTCGGGCCGGCGCCGTCCACCGGCACCGGCCGGCCCAGCAGGACCGGGCTGTCGCCCCGTACGTCGAAGGCGGCGGCGGTGCCGTGCTCGCTCTCGCCCACCGCGTACAGCACGGTGGCGTCGGCCGAGAGGGCGAGGAACGAGGGGTCGGGAAGGGCGTCCGTGGCGCCCACGGGGGTGAGCGCGCCCGTCAGGGCGTCCACGGCGGCGACGGTCACGCCCCGGCCCCCCGACGTGGTGAACGACCCGATGAATGCCCGCCCGGCGCTGCTCTCGGCCACCGTGCCACCCCTCTCGCGCGACTGTGCGCCGGGGCTGGGCCCGGCGCCGACTGCGGCGACCGTAGCAGGCGGTCTAGACCAACCGCCCGCGACGCCCCGGGGCCGGGCGGCCCGTGACGGCCGTGGGTCAGGCGTCGGCCAGCGGGGACCCCGGGGCGGCCTGGAGGGGCCTGCCCAGGCTGACCAGGACCCGCTCCAGTTCGTGCAGGTGGGCGAGGGCCGGATGCTCCACGGCGGCGGTCCTGTGCTCGACGGCCGGCGGACGGGCGGAGACCGCCTCCGTGGCCGGGGTGGCGACCAGCGCGGCCACGGCGGCTTCCACCCGCTCGCAGGCGGCGGCGAGCCGCTGGTCGTGGGAGGCCTCGGCGTCGGCGGCCACCAGGGCCAGGTTGCGGGCCTCCCGGGCGCAGTCGTCGAGGTAGCCCAGGATCTGCCGGGCCCTGGCCTTCCGCGCGCGCCGGGGGTTGAGCGGGTGGACCAGGGGGGCCAGCGACAGCCGGACCCTGGCGAGGGTGTGCTCCAGCTCGGTGATGTGCGGCGTCGGGTCGGCGTCCTCCCCGGCGAGGCGGGCCGCAGCCGCGGCGGCGGAGGCGCGCACGCTGTGCAGGGCGTGCCGCACCCAGGAGTCCGTGGTGGTGTGCGTGGTGACCGGCAGGACGAGCAGGACGGCCAGGGCGGACCCGGCCAGGCCCACGCCCGTCTCGAAGAGCCGCAGGGCGAGCAGGTCGGTGTTCAGGACGCCCAGCAGCCCGTAGAGCAGGCTGGCCATGACGGTGACGGCGAGCATCATCCACGTGTACGACACGGGGGCCGTGTAGAAGATCCCGAACACGCACACCGCGATCAGCACCGCGGAGGGCACCGGCTCGCCGTGCAGCGGGATCGCGACCGCCACCCCGCAGACGATGCCGATGACGGTGCCCAGGACCCGCCGGAAGCCGCGCACCAGCGTCTCGCCCCGGGACGTCGTGTTCACGAAGATCCACCAGGTGGCGCCGACCGCCCAGTACCAGCGCTCCTGCGAGAGCAGTTGCCCGATCGCCAGCGCGAAGGCGGCTCCGGTCATGGCCTGCACCGCCTGCCGGGTGGTCGCCCGGCGCAGGCCCCTGCCCGGGGCGGGCGCCGACACCAGGGGCGGCGGCGGAAGGCGCCGCTCGTAGCACCACGCGCCGAACCTTACGGCCGCCGCCGTCAGCACGGACAGGAGGACGGCCGCGTACAGCTCGGGCAGTTGGCCCGGGACCGTGTGCAGGAACTGCGTGATGAAGAACGCCATGAAGGCGAACACGCCGAGGGAGTGGCCGCGCGGTCCCCAGCGCCGGGCGTAGACGCCGGCGCCCACGACCGCGAGGAAGGCGAGGTCCCGGGCCAGGGGGTGGGCGTGCAGCTCGGCGGCCAGGGCGAAGACCGGCAGACCGGCCACCGGCAGCAGGGCGGTGGTGACCGCCTGGCCGCGCACGGTGGGGTCCGTGACCGTGAAGAGTGCCAGCAGGGCCGCGAGGCCGCCGGTGATGGCCGCGACGAGCGAGTGGCCGGCCAGGCCGCACACCGCCACCGCCAGACCGATGCCCACGACGGCCCGGGTCGCGTTGCGCAGCCGCATCCGCCCCGGGTCCGGAGCCACGAACACCCTCTTCAACACGGACCTGCTGCTCCTCTCCCGGGACGACATGAGAAAGGCGCTGCGGAGACCCGCAGCGCCATCGACCCGTCCATGAGATCACTGCCGGGCCCAATGGCTCAAGTGGACCTCGCCCGACTGTGCCATTGGTACGCCCTTTCACCCTCTTCCGCGTCCAGGCAGGTCCATCGGTCCAGCCTTCCTCAGTGCACGCAGAGGCAGAACGGATGGCCCGCCGGGTCCGCGTAGACACGCCAGTTGGCCTCCTGGAGCTGGTCCGTGCGCTCCAGCACGGTCGCGCCCAGCGCCAGCGCCCGCTGCTCCTCCCCTTCGAGGTCGTCCACGTCGAAGTCCAGATGGACCTGCTGCGGGTGCTCCTGGCCGGGCCACTGGGGCGCCCGGTAGCCGTCCACCCGCTGGAAGGCCAGCTTGGTGCCCTCGAAGCCGTGCACCTCGACCCAGTCGGAGTCGTCCGGGTCCGCGACCACCCGGCCGCCGAGCAGCTCCGCGTAGAACTCCGCCAGCCGTACCGGATCGGCACAGTCCAGCGCGACCGCCTGCAGCTTTCGGATCACGTCCGACACCCCTCGCTCTCACGTCACTTACGTCCCACTCGTCCATCGACGTACCCGCCGGGACGCCCGCCATGCGCGGCGGCACGCCGTCCGGTTCCGACTGGGCCATTGGTACGGTTGAATCGCGTACGGCAGCACCAGGAAGGGACCGACGGACCATGGCGGTGGACGCGCTCGACACCCGGATCCTGCGGCTCCTCATCGAGCGGCCCCGCACCAGCGTGCGCGAGTACGCACGGCTGCTCGGCATCGCGCGCGGCACGCTCCAGGCGCGTCTGGACCGGCTGGAGCGGGACGGCGTGATCACCGGGACGGGTCCGTCCCTGTCCCCCGCGGCCCTCGGCCACCCGGTGCTCGCCTTCGTCCACGTCGAGGTCACCCAGGGCCATCTCGACGAGGTGGGGGACGCGCTCGCGGCCGTGCCGGAGATCGTCGAGGCGTTCTCGATCACCGGCGGCGGCGATCTGCTGACCCGGGTCGTGGCCCGCGACGCCGGTCATCTCGAAGACGTCATCCAGCGCCTGATCCGGCTCCCGGGCGTGGTGCGCACCCGCACCGAGGTGGCCCTGCGCGAGCGGGTGCCGCACCGGCTGCTGCCGCTGGTGGAGTCGGTGGGGCGGGCCGCCGGAGCGCCGTAGGCGGCGGAGCGCGCTCCGCCGTGCCGTCCCGGCCCCGAGTTGCGTACCGCCGGGGAGCCGGAAGGCTTGAAGGCGACGCCACCCGATCGGAGCACGGCCGTCCGGCTGAGGAAGGGGACCGGTCCATGCAGGACCTCACAGCACTCACCGAGGAGCACCTGGCCCTGGCGCGCGTGGCCTCGCACGGCCGCAGCGCCCAGCTCGTCGCGCACGACGGCCCGCTGCGGCAGAGCGTCATCGCGCTGGCCTCGGACTCCGAACTCGACGAGCACAACGCGCCGCTCGCGGCCAGCCTCCAGGTGCTGCGCGGCCATGTGCGGCTGACGTCGAACAGCGGCAACAAGGAGCTCCGCACCGGCGAGCTCTGCGAGCTCCCCCGGGAGCGCCACGGCCTGCTCGCCCTGGAGGACTCGGCGGTGCTGCTGACGGCCGTCACCGCCGTGGAGTAGGCCCTTCGCGGGTGACACGGTCGGGAGAGGCGCGCGGCGCGGCTTTGGCGCGCGCTCCGGGCGCCGCCCGGGTCCTCAGGAACCCGGCGAGCGTCAGCACCCAGGCCGCCACCGCGACCCACAGCAGCACCTCGCCCAGTGTGCGCAGCCCCCTCACGTGCGCGGAGGCGCCGGTGGCGAGGGTGGCCGCGGCGGCCATGCCGAGCGGGAAGACGGTCGCCCAGCGCCGTACGTCGTAGTGCGGCCGGGGTCTGACCACCTCGGCCGCCAGCAGGATGGCGTACCAGGCGAGACAGAGGCCGAGCAGGACCAGCGCGGAGTCGCGCAGGGCGTGGTGGGCGCCGCCGGTCCACAGAGGGGACGCGGTGAGCTTCGCGCAGGCCAGCGCCGAGATCGCCAACGCGCCGCCCGCGATCCACTGGTCGCCCGCCCCGGTCCACACCTGGCGGAAGTCGAACCGGAGGAGGGCTTGCGCGTAGAGCAGCACCCCGAGGCAGAAGAGGACGAGCGCCGCCCGGCCCAGCCAGTCGCCCTGGCCCGCCGCCGCCAGCGTGGCCGCGAGGACGGCCAGGCCCTGGGTTGCGACGCAGACCAGGAACGCGCCCCCGGGCATTCTTCGTCTCCAGTGGCGCAGGACGGAGCAGAGCAGTACGGGCCAGAGCGCGGCGGCCAGGGCGAGCAGGGTGAGGGCGAGGGTCTGGCGCCCCAGCACCGAGAGCCGGGTGCCGAGCACGGCCGTGGCGGCGACGGCCGTCAGCGCGGGCGGGGTGTCTGCCTCCGCGCGCCAGCGCGGGCGGTCGCGCAGGAAGCGGACCGCGAAGTCCACGGCGAGGACCAGCCAGACCGCTCCGGCCGTCGCGAGCCAGGCGAGGGAGAGCGTCTCGTGGCCGACGAGGTGCAGGCCGACGGAGATGATGCCGGTCGCCATGACGACGGCGCCGGCGGCCGGGGGGAGGTCGGCCCACCGCGGGCCGGGAGGACGGGTCACCGTGCCATCGGTACGCGGCACCCGCACCGCCCGCCACCCGGATGCGCCGACGGGACCAGGGGAAGTACCCGTTCCTGCTTGGTCCAGACCTATTGACGGAAGGTCTGGACCACTTTACGGTGTGGCGCAGCCGGACCCCGTACCGCAACCGGACCCGTACGTCTCCAGGTTCCCCACAGCCCAGGAGGTACCCCCATGCTCGGTCGGATGTCACGTCTCGCGGGAGCGGCCCTGATGCTGGCGCTCGCCGCACAGCTGCCCGCCGCCGCCACGCCCGCCGCGCCCCGGGGCGACACCTGCGCGGTCAAGTCGAAGCCCGCGGGCAAGGTGCTCCAGGGCTACTGGGAGAACTGGGACGGCTCCGCCAACGGCGTCCATCCGCCGTTCGGCTGGACCCCGGTCATCGACTCCCGTATCGCCGCGCACGGTTACAACGTGCTCGACGCGGCCTTTCCGGTCATCCGCTCCGACGGCACGGCGCTCTGGGAGGACGGGATGGACGCGACCGTGAAGGTCGCGACGCCGGCGGAGATGTGCGCGGCCAAGGCGGCCGGGCAGACGATCCTGCTGTCCATCGGCGGGGCGACGGCCGGGATCGACCTCAACTCCGGCGCGGTCGCCGACCGGTTCGTCGAGACGATCGTGCCCATCCTCAAGACCTACAACTTCGACGGCATCGACATCGACATCGAGACCGGCCTGGTGGGCAGCGGGAACATCGGCCGGCTCTCCCCCTCCCAGGCGAACCTGATCCGCGTCATCGACGGCGTCCTCGCCCGGATGCCGTCGAACTTCGGGCTCACGATGGCGCCGGAGACGGCCTATGTGACGGGCGGCAGTGTCACGTACGGGTCGATCTGGGGCGCGTATCTGCCCATCGTGAAGAAGTACGCGGACAACGGCCGGCTGTGGTGGCTCAACATGCAGTACTACAACGGCAATATGTACGGCTGCTCCGGCGACTCCTACGCGGCCGGCACCGTCCAGGGCTTCACCGCCCAGACCGACTGCCTCGACAGGGGCCTCACCGTCCAGGGCACCACCGTCAGGGTCCCCTACGACAAGCAGGTCCCGGGTCTGCCCGCGCAACCGGGCGCCGGGGGCGGCTACATGTCACCGAACCTGGTCGCCCTGGCATGGAACCGCTACGGCGGCGCGCTCAAGGGCCTGATGACCTGGTCGGTCAACTGGGACGGCTCGAAGGGCTGGACGTTCGGCAGCAATGTGAAGGCGCTGCAAGGGCGCTGATTTTGTTACTCCACTCCGGAACCTCACCTTCCGAAAACCTGCACACCGCATGCCCGAACCAGTCACGCCGGACCGCCGGGGGACTGTCCGCCCCCGGCGGCCCGGCGGCCGAAAAGGCCGGAGTGTCCCACTTGCGAGAAAGGGAGCCCGGCCAAACGGAATTCATGAAGTGAAGCTCGTGAAGAAGCTGCCACCGATTCCTCGACGGATGTGCACGAGAAAGCCGTTCACCGCAGGACAAGGCCTGGTCAGGCACGGTGGGATTGGCTGGGGCCCGCGTCGTCGTGCTTTGATCCTGGCCCATGCGGAGCGGCCCCCCGAGGGCCCTTGCCGCAGGGATTCCCCCCACACCATTCCCCCCAATACGAAGGGCAGTTACCCCATGAACTACACCCCCCAGGTCGAGACCCGCGAGATCTCCGACGCCGACCTCGACAACGTGTCCGGCGGCCTCGTCGGCACCGCGCTCGGCAACGTGACCGGCACCGCCGACTCGCTCCTCCCGGTCTCGGGCATCGTGGGCTCGGTCACGGGTCTGGTCCACTCGACCACCGGCGTGAACACCGCCCCGGTCACCGGCCTGGCCTCCGGCCTCGTCGCCGGTCTCTGAGACGGCGCGCGAGCCCCGGAACCCGCTCGGTTCCGGGGCTCCCCGCGTGCGTCCCCCAGGCAGGGGCAGCGTTCCGTGCAATTCCGTCAACAGGCCCTCACCAAGCTCCAGTCACCGGAGGAACTCGACCTGCCGGTGCGTTTCGCGCGCCCGCAGGGCCTGCTCGTCCTCGCGGTCACCGTGGCCGTCATGGCCGCCGCCTGCTTCTGGGCGGTCACCGGCTCCGTCTCCTCCACCCTCGGCGCGCCCGGCATCCTCACCCACGCCCGGGGCAGTTACGTCCTGCAGAGCCCCGTGGCCGGACAGGTCACCGGTGTGCTCGCCAAGGAGGGCCAGGACCTCGCGGCCGGGGCACCGCTGCTCAAGGTCCGCACCGAGCGCGGCGACCGCACCGTCCGCGCCGTCGAGGCGGGCCGGCTCACCACGCTCAGGACCGCCGTCGGCGCGGTCGTCACCACCGGGGCGGACGTGGCGAGCGTCGAGCGGACCGGCGGCGCCGGTGATCCGCTGATGGCGATGCTGTACGTACCGGGCGCGGGCGGCGCCTCGGTACGGGTCGGTGCCTCGGTGGACCTCACCGTAGAGTCCGTGCCCAGCCGTCGGTACGGCGTGCTGCGGGGCAGGGTGGCGGCCGTCGGCCGCGGCGCCCAGACCCGGCAGCGCATCGCCGCCTTCCTCGGCGACGCCCAGCTCGGCGAGGAGTTCTCCCGCGCGGGCAGACCGGTCGCCGTCCTGGTGGAGCTCGACCGCTCGGCCGCCACGAAGTCGGGCTACCGCTGGTCCTCGGCCCAGGGCCCGCCGTACCCGGTCGACTCCATGACCTTGGCCATCGGCTCCGTCCACCTGGCCGACCAGCGTCCCCTCGATTGGCTCCTCCCGTGACCGCACCACCCGCCTCCCCCGCGCCCCCGCAGCTCCCGCCGCCCGGCCGTGGCCGCCACCGCCCCGAGAGCGCCCCGGCGGGCAGGCGCCGGGCCCGGCCGGCGCCGAAGGCGAAGCGGGCGAGGACCGTGCGCAGCCCCACCGTCCTCCAGATGGAGGCCCTGGAGTGCGGCGCCGCCTCGCTGGCGATGGTGCTCGCCCACCACGGCCGCCATGTGCCGCTGGAGGAGCTGCGCATCGCCTGCGGCGTCTCCCGCGACGGCTCGCGGGCCAGCAACGTCCTCAAGGCCGCCCGCGGTTACGGCCTCACGGCCAAGGGCATGCAGATGGAGCCCGCCGCGCTGGCGGAGGTACCGGCCCCGGCCATCCTGTTCTGGGAGTTCAACCACTACGTCGTCTACGACGGCATGGGCCGTCGCTTCGGTCGGCGCGGTGTGTACATCAACGACCCCGACAAGGGCCGCCGGTTCGTGCCCGCCGAGGACTTCGACACCAGCTTCACCGGCGTCGTCCTCGTCCTCGAACCCGGTGCCGGGTTCCGGCGCGGCGGTCGCAGGCCCGGGGTGCTGGGCGCGCTGCCGGCGCGGCTGCGCGGCACCACCGGCACCATGCTGGTCGCCCTGCTCGCCAGTCTGCTGCTGGTGGCGGTCGGCGCGACGCTGCCCGCGCTGAGCCGTACGTACATCGACACCTTCCTCATCGGCGAGCAGACCTCGCTGCTCGGCACGGTGTTCGCCGCCATGGGCGCGGCGGTGGCGCTCACCGCCGCGCTGACCTGGCTCCAGCAGGCCAATCTGCTGCGCGGGCGGATGATCTCCTCGACGCTCGGCGGCGCCCGCTTCTTCCGGCACCTGCTGCGGCTGCCGGTCACCTTCTTCGCCCAGCGCAGCCCCGCCGACCTCGTCCAGCGGCTCCAGTCCAACGACGCGGTCGCCGAGACCCTGGCCCGCGACCTGACCGCGGCGGCCGTCGACGGCGTCGTGGTGCTCCTCTACGCCTTCCTGCTGTGGACCTACGACCCGCAGCTCACCGTCATCGGCGTGGGCATCGCGCTGCTCAACGTGGTCGCGATGCGTGTGGTGGTACGACTGCGGGCCACCCGTACGCAGAAGTTGCGGGCCGACAGCGCCCGGCTGACCAACACCTCGTACACCGGGCTCCAGTTGATCGAGACGATGAAGGCGACGGGCGGCGAGGACGGCTACTTCCGCCGCTGGGCGGGGCAGCACGCGACCACACTGGAGGAGCAGCAGCGGCTGGGGGTGCCGAGCGCGTGGCTGGGGATCGTCGCCCCGCTGCTCGCCACGCTCAACAGCGCGCTCATCCTGTGGATCGGCGGGCTGCGGGCGGTCGAGGGGCATCTGTCGGTGGGACTGCTGGTGGCGTTCCAGGCGCTGGTCACACGGTTCACGGCGCCGGTCACCCGGCTGAACTCGGTGGCGGGCCGCATCCAGGACTTCGCGGCCGACGTGGCCCGGCTCAAGGACGTGGAGAACTTCCCGGTGGACGCGCTGTACACACGTGACGAGCCGGCCGACCGCACCCGCAGGCTGCGGGGCCATGTCGCGCTGGAGGACATCACCTTCGGCTACAGCCCGCTGGACGCTCCGCTGCTCTCCGGCTTCTCGCTCTCGGTGGGGCCCGGACAGCAGGTCGCCCTGGTCGGGGGTTCCGGCAGCGGCAAGTCCACGGTGTCCAGGCTGGTCTCGGGGCTCTACACCCCCTGGGAGGGCACCATCCGTATCGACGGACAGCGCCTGGAGGACATCCCCCGCAGCGCGCTCGCCGCCTCGGTGTCCTTCGTCGACCAGGACGTCTTCCTCTTCGAGGGGACCGTACGGGACAACGTGGCACTGTGGGACCCCTCGATCCCGGACGAGGCGGTCGTCGCCGCCCTGCGCGACGCGGCGCTCCACGACGTCGTCGCCCGTCGGCCCGGCGGGATCCACGGCCGGGTCGAGCAGGACGGCCGCAACTTCTCCGGCGGGCAGCGCCAGCGCCTGGAGATCGCCCGCGCGCTGGTGCGCCGCCCCAGCGTCCTGGTGCTCGACGAGGTGACCAGCGCCCTGGACGCCGAGACCGAGCAGATCATCATCGACAACCTGCGCCGGCGCGGCTGCGCCTGCGTGGTGATCGCCCACCGGCTGAGCACGGTCCGCGACAGCGACGAGATCGTGGTCCTCGACCACGGGTCGGTCGTCGAGCGCGGACGCCACGAGGAGCTGCTCGCGGCGGGCGGCCCCTACGCCGAGCTGGTCAGGGAGCACTGAGGTGACCTCCGTGAACGGCCTCGCCGGCGCCGCCCACGACGACCCCGCGCACGACCCCGTCCTCGCGGCGTTCGGCGGCCTCGGCCAGGAGATCGACTGCACCGGGCCGCAGGGCTTCTCCCTGGCGGGCCCGCAGGTGCTGTGGCTGGTCGTGGGCGGCGCCCTGGACCTGTTCGCGGTGGACGCGGCGGCGCGGGGCCACTGGCACTTCCTGGGCCGCCTCGAACCCGGCACGCTCCTGCTGGGCCCGGTCGAGGGCCCGCAGCACACCCTGGTGGGCCGGCCGCTGCGCGCGTGCGTGCTGCGCCGGATCCCACTGCGGGAGCTGTACCGCGGCGCGTACGCGGACGCGATGGCGTACGAGGGCGGCTACGGCAGCAGCTATGACACCGGGGACAGCGCCCTCAGCCTCCTGGAGCACGCCTTCTCGCTCGGCGTCGGGCGCGGCCAGCGCGTGCTGTTCGAGGCTCCGCTGGACGGCCGGACCACCCTTGAGGAGCCGGTGGCCGATGACGACGTCCTGTGGCTGCCGGTCTCCCCCGGGAGCGTCCAGTACGGCGCCGCGTTCAGCGCCGAGGCGGCCGGGGACCTGCTGGTCGACGGGGCGTTGTGGCAGGGCATGGTCAACCGCCAGCATCGGCTGCTGTCCGCCCTGGACCGCTGGATCGAACGTATGGAACGGGCGCACGAGGACCGCACGGCGGCCGGCATCAAGGCGGGCGAGGCCGTCCGCGAGGAGGCCGACCGGGCCCTGGTGACCTCCATCGGCCGCCCCGGCAGGACGCCCTCGCGGACGGCCGGGGCGGGCGACGACGCCACGTACGCGGTGTGCTCGCTCGTCGCCCGCGCGGCCGGGATCACCCTCACCGAACCCTCCCTCGGGGGCGCGGTGAGCGAGCGGATCGACCCCGTCGAGCGGGTGGCGGTCGCCTCCCGGGTCCGCAGCCGTCCGGTCCGGCTGGACGGTAGCTGGTGGCGCGAGAACGCGGGCCCGCTGGTCGGCCGCAGGGCGGCGAGCGGAACGCCGGTCGCCCTGCTGTGGCGGCGCGGCGGATACGAGGCGGTGAACCCGGCGACGGGCCGGCGCACCCGGGTCGGCGCGGCCAACGCCGGGGAGTTCGAGGAGCGGGCCGTCATGTTCTACCGGCCGCTGCCCGAGACACCGCTGGGCAAGTGGGGGCTGCTGCGGTTCGGGCTGCGCGGCACCCGCGCCGACCTGCGCAACCTGGTCGTCGCCGGGCTGGTCACGGTGGGCCTCGGCGCCCTGGTGCCGCTGGCCACCGGCCAGGTGCTCGGGGTGTACGTACCGGGGGCCCAGACCTCACTGATCGCCCAGGTCTCACTGGCGATCATCGTCAGCGGGGTGGTCGCGGCTGCCTTCTCCCTGATGCAGAACCTGACCCTGCTGCGGATGGAGGGGCGGATCGAGAGCACCCTCCAACCCGCTGTCTGGGACCGGCTGCTGAGGCTGCCGACACGGTTCTTCACCGAGCGCTCCACCGGTGAGCTGGCGAGCGCGGCGATGGGGGTGAGCGCGATCCGCCGGGTGCTGTCGGGACTGACCCCGGTCGTCGTCCAGGCCGGCACGGTCGGGGTGGTGAACCTGGTGCTGCTGCTCTGCTTCAGCGTTCCGCTCGCCCTGACGGCGCTCGGGATGCTCGCCGTGATCGCGGCGGTCTTCCTCGCCCTCGGCGTCTGGGAGCTGCGCTGGCAGCGCCGGCTGGTCGAGCTGGGCAACAAACTCAACAACCAGGCGTTCCAGACCCTGCGCGGACTGCCCAAGCTGCGGGTCGCGGCGGCGGAGAGCTTCGCGTACGGGGCCTGGGCGCGGGAGTTCGCCCGCAGCCGGGAGCTCCAGCAGCGCGCGGACCGCGTCAAGAACCTGACGACCGTGCTCAACGCCGTCTATCTGCCGCTGTGTTCGCTGGTGATGTTCATGCTGCTCGCGGGACCGGCCCGGGGGGCGCTGTCGGCCGGCGCCTTCCTGACGTTCAGCACCTCCGTGACCATGGTGCTCACCTCGGTCACCCAGCTCACCGGGGCGTTCCTGTCGGCGGCTGCCGTGCTGCCGATGTTCGAGCAGATCAAGCCGGTACTCGACGAGGCACCCGAGGTCCGCGGCTGCGGCGCCCAGCCCGGCGCGCTGTCCGGGGAGATCGAGGCCCGGGGCCTGTCCTTCCGCTACACCGACGACGGCCCGCTGGTCCTGGACGACGTGTCCCTGAAGGTGAGGCCCGGCGAGTTCGTCGCGATCGTCGGCCCCAGCGGCTGCGGCAAGTCGACCCTGCTGCGGCTGCTGATCGGCTTCGACCGGCCGGTGGCGGGCAGCGTCCTGTACGACGGGCAGGACCTCGCCGCGCTCGACCGGGCGGCCGTGCGCCGCCAGTGCGGTGTGGTCCTGCAGAACGCCCAGCCGCTCAGCGGGTCGATCCTGGAGTGCGTCTGCGGCGCGGAGGCGTTCACCCTGGAGGAGGTGTGGGAGGCCGTCGCCATGGCGGGGCTCGCCGAGGACATCAAGCGGATGCCCATGGGGCTGCACACGATGATCGCGGACGGCGGCGCGGTCTCCGGCGGCCAGCGCCAGCGGCTGATGATCGCCCAGGCGCTGGTGCGGCGCCCGCGCGTCCTCTTCTTCGACGAGGCGACCAGCGCGCTCGACAACGAGACCCAGCGGGTCGTCATCGAGAGCACCCGCGCCCTGGACGCCACCCGTGTGGTGATCGCCCACCGGCTCTCCACGGTGCTGGACGCCGACCGCGTGATCGTGATGTCCGAGGGGCGCGTGGTGCAGGAGGGGCCGCCCGCCGAGCTCCTGGCGGACACGGGCGGACGGCTCCACGAGCTGGTGCGGCGGCAGTTGCGGTAGTCCGGGCCGGGGTCCCTGCCCGGGTCCCTCAGAAGCTGGCCTGCGCGCGGACGTCGGCGCGGCCCACGGACTCCAGCTCGTACAGGGCGCAGTACAGGTGCCGGATGTACTCGATGTCGCGGTCATGGGCGCGGGCCTCGGCGACGGGATACAGCACCGTCAGCTCGTAACTGCGCTCGCGGTTGATGTCGCCGTCCTTGTCGCGCCACTGGCCACGGCCCTCCTGGAGGGTGAGGCCGGAGGGGAAGCGCGGGGTGACCACGTCGGCGACGAACTTCATGAACTCGGCGTCGGTGATGGGCGGTTTGCCCTGGTGGCGGCCCGTGCCGAAGTAGAGGTGCGTGGCGATGTGCGGACTGCCGGGCCCTTCGGCGGCGCTCTGCGCGGTCGCGGTGGCGGTGGCGGGAGGAGCCGTGCCGTAGGCGACCTCGGACACCGGTCCCCCGGTGGCGAAGAGGAGGGCGATCGCCACCAGAGCGGCGGCGGCGGGCGTGGAGATCCGAATGTGCAGCATGCGGGTCCTGTCTGTCGACGGATGGTGGGGCCGTTCCCGAACGGATGGTTCACGGAACGGGCTGTGCTCGGAACGGGGCCGTTCTCAGACGGGAGCGTTCCGGGGGACCGGGGTGTCCGGGCCGCCGGACCGGCCGGGCAGCGACTCCCGCAGGAAGGCCGCCGCGTCCCGCAGGTTCGGCGGGGCGCCGGGGCTCGCCAGCAGCCGGCCCGCCGTGGCCCCGAGCCGCTCGGTGGTGCGTACGGAGCCGATCCCGCCGGCCCGGGGCGCGAGCTCCGCGATCAGCGCCTCCGCCTCGCCCCAGGCCCGCGCCCCGGCCAGCGCCGCCAGGAGCTCCGCGGTGAACAGATGGCGGTAGGAGGGGCCGGGCGCGGTGGTCGCCTCGTACAGCAGGGGGACGGCCCGGCGCCAGGCGCCCAGCCGGGACAGCACCCAGCCCTCGTGGCCGAGGAGTTCGGCCCGGTCGATCCACCACGCCCAGGGCGGGTCGTTCGGGGAGCCGCCGTCGAGGAACCGGTCGCGGGCGCGGGAGACGAGGGCCACGGCCTCCCGGTCGCCGCCCAGCATGGCGGTCGCGTGCGCCCGGCGGACCAGGACGAGACTGTCCACCAGGGCGGGCAGCGGCCGGGGCCCGGCCACCCGCGTGGCCGTCTCCAACGCGGCCCGCGGACGGCCGGTGTGGGCCTCCAGCATGCTGTGGTTGAGGAGCGTCAGCCGGGCCGTGCCCCGGTCGCCGCAGAGCTCCGCGAGGGCGAGGGCGCGCGCGTTCGTCCGGCGGGCCCGCCGGTAGTGGCCCGCGTCGAAGAGGATCCAGCCGATCACCTCGCTCAACTCGGCCAGGGCGGCGAGCAGATCCCGGTCGCGGACGCCCGTCCGGGCCGGGTGGGCCGACAGCTGCGGGATACGGCGCAGCAGTCCGCGCACGGCCGGCACGGCGGCCGTCGCGCCGCGCGAGGCGTCGAGGGCGACCAGGTCCTTGATCGCGCCGAGGGCCACCGGGACCAGGGCGGCCGGGTCCTCGTGGGTCCCCTCGGGGCGGCGGGTCCCGCCCCGCCCCGCGCACGCCCGCACGCGGGCCGAGGAGGCCCGGTCCGTTCGCCCGCTCATGAGGTGACCCGGGCCTCGGCGCGCCGGGGGCGGCGCTGGGCGAGGGCGGTGAAGGACGAGGCGACCTCGGTCAGCCACTCCACCTCGTCGCGGAAGTCCTCGTACGGCGGCCGGGCGGGGATGTCGGACGCGTCGGCCCGCTCGGCCCGCTCCTCGGGCGGACGGCTCAGCACGGCCCGTACCTGGAGCGCCTCGCCCAGCGGGGAGGTGGGGTCCTCGGGCAGGTCGAGTGAGCGCGCCTCGCGCGCGAACTCGGCGAGGGAGAGCGAGGTGCGCAGGGTCAGCTGGCCGTCGCGGATCTCGATGACGCGCCGGTAGAGGCTGTAGTGCAGGTCGCGGGGCGGGATGAGATCGCGCGGCCAGGAGCGGGGCGGGTCGAGCGCGATGTCCGGCGACGCCTGGTAGAGCGCCCACCACAGCGGTCGCAGCCGCAGATACGAGCGGTAGCTGCGCAGCCAGCCGAGCGCGCGGGTGATGTGGATGCCCCAGGACGGGATGGTCCAGCCGGTGATCTGGAGCAGGGCACCGACGCTGCCGCACGACCACTGCACGGGGTCGAGGGCGGAGCCGTCGAAGTGCATCCGGGTGCCGGCGATCTGGATGCCCCGGGTGACGCAGTAGACCAGGATCAGGCTCGCGCCGAGCGTCACCGTCCGCATGCCGACCTTGAGCCACTGCCGGTTGGCCATCGTGGTGAACCGCAGGGAGAGCCGGACCGTCTCGAACTGGCCGATGGCACAGAGCACCAGATAGAACGACATGTACAGCGCGTATTCGCCGTGCTGGATGCTGAGCAGGATCGTCGAGGTGGCCGTCGTCGATTTCGTCACGGGGCCGACGGCGATGGACGCGGCCACCAGCACAGCGAGCGCGACACCGAAGAACAGCACCCGGCGCCGGGCCCTGAGCCGGGCCTCCTCGGGCGGACACGACCAGTACACCAGGACGACCTGCTGCGCCGCGGTGAGCACGACGACCGCCACCTGCACGATGAGCGAGGTGACGTTGGGGCGCCCGAAGAGGGCCGAGATGTGCACCCGCAGGGCGTCCAGGTCGACCAGGAAGCTGATACCGGAACAGAGGAAGTAGGTGCACAGTGCCCACAGGGCGGTGTCGTGCTTTCTGCGCAGGAGATCCGGCAGCCGGTAGGCGAACGCCGCGAGGCCGCCGAGGGCGCAGGTCCACGCCAGCAATCCGTAGACAGTGTTCATCCGTTGCCAGTCACCCGTTGCCAGTCATCCGTTGTCCGGCTTTCCCACACCGCTCTCGATCCGGGCGACGACCTCGGCGGCCTCGTCCGGGACGCCCCAGGCGGGTTCGAGCCATCGCTTGGTGGCCCGGGCCAGGATCAGCGAGGCCATCGTCTCGGCCTCCTGCTCCTCGTCGTCGCTGTAGCGCGAACGCATCAGCATGCTCTGGACCACTCCCGGCTCCACATCCGAGAACAGCCGCCCCGCGTCGGTCCGGTCGAAATTCACCGAGCCCCGGTGCTGGAAGGCGATATGCGCCAGCTCATGGGCGATGATGTGTTCTTTGTGTGACTGCGATGCGGCCTTCTCGTAAGCGATGACATCGAAGTCGTCCATTTTCAGCCAAAGGCCGAAGAGATGGCGTTCGGGGAACGGCATCGGAATGAGATGGATCGGCCGCCGGTTCTGCGCACTGAGATAGCGGTGGAGTTCCTCGATGCCGCAACCGTGCTCCATGCCCCACTGCGCGAGCAGCGCCTCACAGGTATGACGGACCTTTTTCAGACGGCGCCTGCGCCGACGGTCCTCCGCTGACGGTAACGCTGAGTCAGGCAGCACGGAATTGACCCTCACTGATTCAACCAGCCCGTGATGCAGGGCCCCTGATCCCCGCGGACAATGCGGCCATGATGCCATACGCTCAACTCGGACAGGATTTCCGTGAGTTCCCTTCGGACGGGTGGGGCGGAAAAGCGCCGGTGCCCCTTTCGTCCGGGTCATGGTGAATGGGTGCGGGCGATCCCGTGAGGGGGACTCCGGTGCCGCCCCGCCGCGCGGCGACGATCTCGGCCGCGATCGACAGCGCGGTCTCCTCGGGGGTCCGGGCGCCGAGGTCGAGGCCGATCGGCGAGCGCAGCCGGGCCCGTTCGCGCTCCGTGAGACCGATCTCGCGCAGTCGGCGGTCGCGGTCCTCGTGGGTGCGGCGCGAGCCCATCGCCCCGACGAAGGCGAGGGGCAGCCGCAGCGCCGTCTCCAGCAGGGGGACGTCGAACTTGGCGTCGTGGGTCAGCACGCACACCACCGTGCGCCCGTCGGTCCGGGTCCCGCGCAGATACCGGTGCGGCCAGTCCACCACCACCTCGTCGGCCTCCGGGAAGCGCTCCCGGGTGGCGAAGACGGGGCGCGCGTCGCAGACGGTGACGCGGTAGCCGAGGAACGTGCCCGCCCGCACCAGGGCGGCGGCGAAGTCCACGGCACCGAACACGATCATGCGCGGCGGTGGCACGCTCGACTCGACGAACACGGTGAGCCCGTCCGCCCCGCACCGCTCCCCCGTCTCCGTCAGGGCGAACTCCCCGGTGCGCCCCGCGTCCAGCAGGGCGCGCGCCTCGGCCGCCGCGGCGCGGTCGAGGCCGGGAAGCCCGCCGAGGCTCCCTTCGTACGATCCGTCGGGGCGGACGAACAGGGCCCGGCCCAGTCGTCCGGGCGGACCCGCGGCCACCCGTGCGAGGGCCGCGGTCCCGCGCCGGGCGGCGGCGGCGAGCGCGGCCTCGGCCACCGCCCGGTCCGGCGCGTCCGCGCGCACCGGCGTGACCAGGACGTCCACGACCCCGCCGCAGGTCAGCCCGACCGCGAAGGCGTCCTCGTCGCTGTAGCCGAACCGCTCGCGCACGGCCTCGCCGTCCTGGAGGGCCTGGACGCACAGGTCGTAGACCGCCGCCTCCACACAGCCGCCGGAGACCGACCCGATGGCGGTGCCGTCACCGTCCACGGCGAGCGCGGCGCCGGGGCCGCGCGGCGCGCTGCCGCCCACGGCCACCACCGTGGCCACGGCGAAGTCCCGGCCCTCCCGCGCCCACCGGTCCAGCTCCCCGGCCAGGTCAAGCACCCCGGCTCCCGTCCGGTCCGGCGCCGGCCGCGAGGACCCGGCCGGGGCGGATGGGCAGATCGCGGTGGCGGACGCCGGTCGCGTGCCAGACGGCGTTGGCGACCGCCGCCGCGGCCCCCACGATCCCGATCTCCCCGATGCCCTTGATCCCCACCGGGTCGTCCGCGTCCGGGTCGTCCACCCAGTCCGCCTCGATCCGCGGGACATCGGCGTGCGCCGCGAAGTGGTAGCCGGCGAGGTCCGGCCCGACATGGGCGCCCGAGGCCCGGTCGCGGACCGCCTCCTCGTGCAGCGCCATGGAGATGCCCCAGATCATCCCCCCGGTCAACTGGCCGCGTGCGGTGAGCGGGTTGACGATCCGGCCGGCGGCGAAGATCCCGAGCATCCGCCGGACCCGGACCTCGCCGGTGGCGGGGTCCACGGCGACCTCGGCGAACTGCGCCCCGTAGGAGTGACGTTCCTTCTCGGGCAGCGCGGCGATCGCGGCGGAGGTGTCCGAGCGGACCGTGAGGCCCTCGGGCGGGAGGTCGCCGCCGAGCGCCAGTTGCTCGCGCAGTCCGGCCGCGGCGGCCATGATCGCCCAGGCCCAGGAGCGGGTGCCCGCCGAGCCGCCGGCCACCATCGCGGGCCCGAAGTCGCTGTCCCCGATCCGGACCCGGACCCGGCCGGGCTCGGTCTCCAGCGCGTCCGCCGCGATCAGCGTCAGCGCGGTGCGGGCGCCCGTGCCGATGTCGGCCGCGCTGATCCGTACCGTGAAGGTGCCGTCCGCCTCGGCCGTCACGGCCGCGGTGGAGGGGCGGGCGCCCGCCGGGAAGGTGGCCGCCGCGGTGCCGGTGCCCAGGAGCCAGCGCCCTTCGCGGCGCACTCCGGGGCGCGGGTCGCGCCCCGCCCAGCCGAACCGCCGGGCGCCCTCCTCGAAGCAGGCGAGCAGACCGCGGCCGGCGAACGGCAGCCCGGAGACGGGCCCGACGGCGGGTTCGTTGCGGGCCCGCAGGGCGATGGGATCGATGCCGCACCGCTCGGCGAGCTCGTCGAGCGCGGACTCCACCGCGAACGAGCCGGGCGCCTCGCCCGGCGCGCGCATCCAGGTCGGCGTCGGCACGTCCAGCCGGACGAGCCGGTTGGCGGTGCGGTGCGCGTCGGCGTCGTACATCACCCGGCCGAACGCGGCGCTCGCCTCGACGAACTCGTGGACGGTCGAGGTGGCGTTCCGCGCCTCGTGCCCGAAGGCGCGCAGCCGTCCGTCGGCGTCGGCACCGAGCCGGACGCGGTGGGCGGTGGGGCTGCGGTAGCCGATGAGCGAGAACATCTGACGCCGGGTCAGGACGACGCGGACCGGGCGCTGGAGTACGGTCGCCGCCATCGCGGCGGCCACCTGGTGGGGGCGCAGGCCCTTGGAGCCGAAGCCGCCGCCGATGTGCTCGGACAGCACCCGTACGGAGGCGGGGTCGAGCGAGAACAGCTTGGCGAGCTCGTCGGCCACCCATTTGCTGCCCTGGTTGGAGTCGTACACCTCCAGCCGGCCGCCGTCCCAGCGGACGGTGGCCGCGTGCGGCTCCATCGGGTGGTGGTGCTCCTCCGGCGTGGTGTAGCGCGCGTCCACGACGACGGCGGACGCGGCGAGTTCCCGCTCCAGGTCCCCCTTGTCCGTCTCCATCGTCTCGCGCGGCTCCGGGGTGTAGACGCCGGGCCCGTCCGGGAGGAACGCGACGTCGTGCGGCTCCGTCTCGTACCGGACGACCAGTGCCTCGGCGGCCTCCCGGGCCTGTTCGGAGGTCTCGGCGACGACCAGCGCCACCGGCCAGCCGGCACAGGGCACCCGGTCGCTCTGGAAGAGGCCGACGATCGGGTCGGGCCGCCCCAGCAGGCCCACGTAGTCGGCGTCGACGCGCGGCGCGTTGCCGTGGTGCAGCACGGCCAGGACGCCCGGCATGGCGAGGACCGGGCCGGTCTCCACGGAACGGACACTGCCGCGCGCGACGGTGGACACCACCAGCCAGCCGTGGGCGAGGTCGGCGAAGGGGATCTCGCCGGCGTAGCGGGCCGCACCGGTGACCTTGGCGCGGCCCTCCACCCGGGTGTGGGCGGTGCCGACGGCGCCGGTGACCCGGGCGGGTCCTGTGGTCGTGGTCATCGGGCGGCCTCCTCGGCGAGTTCGGTGAGCGCGGCCACGACGAGATTGCGTGTGAGCGTCACCTTGTATGCGTTGTGGGGCAGCGCCCGCGCCGCCGCGAGCTCCGCGTCGGCCGCCGAGGCGAAGGCGGCGGCGTCCGCGGGTCCCCCGGTCAGCGCGCGCTCGGCGGTACGGGCCCGCCACGGCCGGGACGCCACGGCCCCCAACGCCAGGCGCACGTCGTGGACGAGGCCTTCGCGCAGGTCGAGGGCGGCGGCGATCGAGCCGATCGCGAAGGCGTACGAGGCGCGCTCGCGCACCTTGCGGTAGCGCGAGAGGGCGGCGACGGGCGACGGCGGCAGTGTCACCGCCGTGATCAACGCACCCGGCGGCAGCGCGGTCTCCCGGTGCGGGGTGTCACCGACCGGCAGATAGAACGCCTCCAGCGGCAACTCGCCGGGCCCGTCGGCCGTTTCGTAGCAGACGACCGCGTCGAAGGCGGCGAGCGCCACTCCCATGTCGGAGGGGTGCACGGCCACGCAGTGCGCGGAGGCGCCGAGGATCGCGTGGTTGTGGTGCTCGCCCTCGACGGCGGAGCAGCCGCTGCCGGGGGCGCGCTTGTTGCAGGGGGCGGCCAGGTCGGTGAAGTAGCCGCACCGGGTGCGCTGGAGGAGGTTGCCGCCCACGGTGGCCATGTTGCGCAGCTGGCCCGAGGCGCCGGCGAGGACCGCCTGCGCCAACGCCGGATAGCGGAGCCGTACTTCGGGGTGGGCAGCGAGGTCGCTGTTGGTGACGGTCGCGCCGATGCGCAGCCCGCCGTCCTCGGTGGTCTCGATCCGGTCGAGGGGCAGTCCCGTCACGTCGACGAGGAGCGCGGGCCGCTCCACGCCGGACTTCATCAGGTCGACGAGGTTGGTGCCGCCGCCGAGGAAACGCGCCTCGGCGTCGGTGCCGAGCAGCGCCACCGCGCCCGGAACGTCGGCCGCGCGCCGGTAGGCGAACTCCCTCATGCCACCGCCTCCGTCCCGGTCGCCCCGCCCCGGGTGGCCCCGGCGGCCCGCGCCACCGCTTCGACGATCGACACATAGGCACCGCACCGGCACAGGTTGCCGCTCATACGCTCGCGGATCTCCTCGGCGGTCAGCTCCCCGGGCCCGGCTTCGGGCCGCAGATCGGCGGTCACCGCGCTGGGCCATCCCGCCGCGTGCTCCTCGATCACGGCGATGGCCGAGCAGATCTGCCCGGGGGTGCAGTAGCCGCACTGGTAGCCGTCGAGGTCGAGGAAGGCCTGCTGTACGGGATGGAGCCGGTCGCCGTCCGCCAGGCCCTCGATGGTGGTGATCTCGCGCCCTTCGGCGGCCACCGCGAGCTGGAGGCAGGCAAGGGCACGGCGTCCGTCCACCAGGACGGTGCACGCCCCGCACTGCCCCTGGTCGCAGCCCTTCTTGGTGCCGGTCAGGTCGAGGCGCTCCCGCAGGGCGTCGAGCAGCGTGGTGCGGTGGTCGACGGGCAGGGGGTACTTCTCGCCGTTGATGTGGAGGGTGATGGCGCTGGACGTCGATGGGGTCATGAGCAGCCTTCTCTCGCGTGGTTGAGGCGAAGCGCCGTCCATCGGGAATCCGCGGGGCCCGGCGGGCGAGAGGCCGGTCGGGCGTGCGCCGGCCGTCCACTCCGGCCGTGTCTGCCGCTATGGTGGACCTAAACGGACAGGTGTCCGTTAGCCTCCGAACCTAACGGACACCTGTCCGTTTAACAAGAGCCGAATCCGCTGGGATCGTCCGCCCGGCGCCCGCGCACGCGGAGGGAGGACGGGTGCGACAGAAGAAGGGGACCCCGGTGGGCCGAGACACGCCGTTGCGCTCGGACGCGCAGCGCAACCGCGAGCGCATCCTGGAGGTGGCGCTCGCCGAGCTGACCCGCTCGGCCGACGCCCCGCTGAGCGCGATCGCCAAGAAGGCGGGGGTCGGGCAGGGGACGTTCTACCGGCACTTCCCCCACCGCGAGGCACTGGTCCTGGAGGTCTACCGGTACGAGGTGCAGCAGGTCGCCGAGACCGCGGCCCAGCTCCTGCTGACCCGTGCTCCGGACCGGGCCCTGCGCGAGTGGATGGACCGTCTCGCCCAGTACGCGATGGCCAAGGCGGGCCTCGCCGACGCGATGCGCAAGGCCACCGCGCGCGGCACACTGGCCGGACTCGGCCACGGTCCGATGACCGCGGCGGTCACGCTGCTCCTCGACGCGAACGAGGAGGCGGGGACCATCCGCCCGGGCGTGACCCCCGACGACTTCATGCTCGCCATCGCCGGCCTCTGGCAGATCGATCCGCACAGCGACTGGCAGGCCCGCGCCGGCCGCCTCCTCGACCTGGTGATGGACGGACTGCGGGCGGGGGCGCCGGGGGCGCGCGCCCAGCGCGGCGGCCCTAACCGAGGAAGCTGAGCCGCACCTGCCGGTCCGGGTTGTCCTTGTTCGTGTCGACCAGGCACACCGACTGCCAGGTCCCCAGCTCCAGCCGCCCGGCGACGACGGGCAGCGTGGCGTGCGGCGGCACCAGCGCGGGCAGCACATGGTCGCGGCCGTGGCCGGGGCTGCCGTGCCGGTGCTGCCAGCGGTCGTCGGCCGGAAGGAGCGTGTGCAGCGCGGCCAGCAGGTCGTCGTCGCTGCCCGCGCCGGTCTCCAGGACGGCGATCCCGGCCGTGGCGTGCGGCACGAAGACGTTCAGGAGGCCGTCGCCGCCGCCGGCGGCCTCGCGGAGGAAGCTCTCGCACTCCCGGGTCAGATCGGTGACGGTCTCGGACGTGCCTGTGGTGAGGCGCAGAACGCGCGTGGTGAAGACGGACATGGCCCCATCCTCGCGCCCCTTGGGGCGAGAACACGCATCCGGCGGGACACGGCGTGGCCCCGGGGAAGATCCCCGCACCCCGCTTGGTTGGCAGAACCGTGAACGACTTCGAGGCGCGGGACGTGGACGTGGTGGTCATCGGCGCCGGGCAGGCGGGTCTGTCCGGCGCCTACCACCTGCGGCGGGCCGGTCTGGAGCCGGACCGCGACTTCGTGGTCCTCGACCACGCCCCCCGGCCGGGCGGCGCCTGGCAGTTCCGCTGGCCCTCGCTGACGTACGGCAAGGTGCACGGGATGCACGCGCTGCCCGGGATGGAGCTGACCGGCGCGGACCCCGACCGCCCCTCCTCCGCGGTGATCGCGCGGTACTTCGCCGACTACGAGGACGCCTTCGGACTGCGGGTGCACCGGCCGGTGGACGTGAGCGCCGTACGGGAGGGCGAGGGCGGGCGGCTGCGCGTCGAGACGTCCGAGGGCCGGTACGCCGCCCGGGCCCTGATCAACGCCACCGGCACCTGGGACCGGCCGTTCTGGCCCCGCTACCCGGGCCAGGAGACCTTCCGGGGGCGTCAGCTGCACACCGCGAACTATCCGGGACCGGAGGAGTTCGCGGGTCAGCGGGTGGTCGTGGTGGGCGGTGGCGCCTCCGGCACCCAGCATCTGATGGAGATCGCCGACTACGCCGCCGCCACGACCTGGGTGACCCGCCGCCCGCCCGTCTTCCGGGAGGGCCCGTTCACCGAGGAGTGGGGGCGGGCCGCGGTCGCGATGGTCGAGGAGCGCGTACGGCAGGGACTGGCGCCGCGGAGCGTGGTGTCGGTGACGGGACTGCCGCTCAACGACGCGATCCGCGCGGCGCGCGAGAGCGGTGTGCTGGAGCGGCTGCCGATGTTCGACCGGATCACGCCGGGCGGGGTGGCGTGGGACGACGGGCGGACCGTGGACGCGGACGTCATCCTCTGGGCCACCGGATTTCGGCCCGTGATCGACCATCTGGCGCCGCTGAAGCTGCGTACGCCCGGTGGCGGCATACAGATCGAGGGCACTCGCGCCGTCAGGGACGAGCGGGTGCATCTCGTCGGCTATGGACCTTCCGCGTCCACGATCGGGGCGAATCGCGCCGGTCGCGCGGCCGTTCGGGAGATCAGGGCGTTGCTGAGCACCCCACCGCTGGAAGTGGCGTGATGGATTGGGCTGCCGCCCCGGGCTGGGCGCGGTTCCCGGCGCCGCCAGGACCGCCGGGCCGGATCTAGCCGGACGTCGCGGTCCGGGTCCTGTTGAACTCCCGCACGTTCCGCTGCTGTTCCGCGTAGTCGGCCGTGAAGCGGGTGTCCCCCGGGGCCACCGTGACGAAGTACAGCCAGTCCCCCGGCGGCGGCGCGATCGCCGCCCTCAGTGCCTGCCGGCCGGGGTTGCCGATCGGAGTCGGCGGCAGACCACCGCGCGCGTAGGTGTTGTACGGGCTGTCGGTGCGGGTGTCGGCGTGCGTGGTCATCAGCGTCGAACGGTTCAGGGCGTAGTTGAGCGTCGAGTCCATCTGCAACGGCATGCCCTTGGCCAGCCGGTTGTGGACGACCCGGGAGACCTTGCCCATGTCGGCCACGGTGTCGGCCTCGGCCTGGACGATGCTGGCGACGATCACGGCCTGATAGGTCGTCATCCGCATGCGCCGCGCGGCTTCCCCGATGCGGTCCTGGTCGAGGCGCCGGTTGGCGGTGTCGACCATATAGGCGAGCAGCCCGCCCGGAGTGGTCTTGCCGGTCACCGGATAGGTGGCCGGGAAGAGGTAGCCCTCGGGGTTGCCCCGGGCCTCGGCAGGCAGGGTGAGCCGGGCCTCGGACGCCGCCCGGCGGGTGGTGCCCGCCGCCACGCCGAGGCGCTTGTCGACCGCCGCGTACACCTGCCCGGCCCGCCGGCCCTCCGGGACGACCAGGGGCCGCGCCTTCCCCCCGCCCTCCCGCAGCACCAGGAGGAGCACCGCCGCCCCCACCAGGAGCAGCAGGCCGAGCGCGCCGAGGAGGATCCAGCCGCGCCGGGTGAGCCCGGTCCGGTGTCCGGACCCGCGTGAGGAATCCGTCATACCGGCACGTTATCCCCGCGGACCCCGTCAGGAGGCGACCGGCGCCAGCCGTGCGTCGCGCCGTACCAGCGCGGCGTACTTGCCGCCCTGGTCGAGCAGTTGCTCGTGGGTCCCGCGCTCCGCTATCCGGCCGCCGTCCAGTACGACGATCTGGTCGGCGTCCCGGACGGTGGAGAGGCGGTGCGCGATGGTGATCGTGGTACGGCCCGCCGAGAGCGCGTCGATGGCCTGCTGCACGGCGTGTTCCGTCCGGGTGTCCAGCGCGCTGGTGGCCTCGTCGAGGATGAGGACGGGCGGGTCGCGCAGGATCGTCCGGGCGATGGCCAGGCGCTGCTTCTCGCCTCCGGAGAAGCGGTAGCCGCGCTCGCCGACCACCGTGTCGTATCCGTCGGGCAGGGAGGCGATGTGGTCGTGGATCTGGGCCGTACGGGCGGCGGACTCCAGTTCCTCGTCGGTGGCGTCGGGCTTGGCGAAGCGCAGGTTGTCGGCGACGGAGGCGTGGAAGAGGTAGGTCTCCTGGGAGACCACGCCGACCGCGCGCGCGAGGGTGTCGAAGTCCAGGTCGCGGACGTCGATACCGTCGAGCGTGACCCGGCCGCCGGTCACGTCGTACAGCCGCGGCACCAGATAGCTGAGCGTGGACTTGCCCGAGCCGGTGGGGCCGACGACGGCGAGGCTGGTGCCGGCCGGGACGGCCACGTCGACGCCGCTGAGCGTGGGGCCGCTCTTCTCGTCGTAACTGAAGTCGACCGACTCGAAGCGGATTTCGCCGCGCACCTTCTCCAGGCGGACCGGGTTGTCGGTCTCGGTGATGTCGACCGGGAGGTCGAGGTATTCGAAGATGCGCTGGAAGAGGGCGAGCGAGGTCTGCATCTGCACTCCGGTGGAGAGCAGGCTCACGGCGGGCCGGAACAGGCCCTGCTGGAGCGAGACGAAGGCGACGAGCGTGCCGATGGAGATCGAGGGTCCGCCGGCCTGGAGGGCGAGGCCCGCGGCCCAGTAGATGACGGCGGGCATGGCGGCCATGACGATGCCGATGGTCGACATCCGCCACCGCCCGGCCATGCTGGAGCGCACTTCGAGGTCGACCAGGCGCTCGGACTCGGCCGCGAAGGACCGGGTGAGCGAGTCGGCGCGGCCCATGGTGCGGCCGAGCAGGATACCGCTGACCGACAGCGACTCGGTGACCTCGGCGGCCATCGCGGCCATCTGCTTCTGGCGCTGGGTGGTGATCTTCTTGCGCTCGCGGCCGACCTTGCGGCTGATCCAGACGAAGACCGGCAGCAGGAGCAGCGAGACGGCGGTCAGCCGCCAGTCGAGGGCCAGCATGGCGACGACGGTGGCGACAACGGCCGTGAGGTTGGAGACGAGCGAGGTGGCGGTGGAGGTGACGGTCGCCTGCATGCCGCCGATGTCGTTGGCGATCCGGGACTGGACCTCGCCGGTCCGGGTGCGGGTGAAGAAGGCGAGCGGCATCCGCTGGAGCTGGGCGTAGACACCGGTGCGCAGGTCGTGCATGACGCGCTGGCCCACGGTGGTGGAGATCAGCGTCTGGAGGACGCCGAAGACACCGGTGACGACGGCGGTCGCGAGCATGCCGAGGGCGAGCAGGCTGAGCAGCCCGGTGCGGCCCTGCGGGATGGCGACGTCCAGGATCTCGCGCAGCAGGAACGGCGAGGCGACCGATACGAGTGAGGACGCGGCGACCAGCAGGCCGACGATGGCCAGCCGGCCGCGGTAGGGGCGGAAGAGGCGCAGGATGCGCCGCGTCTGGGCGGGCTGCTCCTCGCGGCCACGGGGCGGGGGCGTCCAGGGGGATTCCTCGGGGTGCATGGGCTCCTTCGCGGGGTGAGGCGGCAGGGCGGCACCGCTCGTGGGTCCTTGGGGGCCCGGGCGGCGACGCCACTGACAAGACTGGTGGAGCATAGCTCACTGTTACCTATACTCACAATGCACAAGGTCCTGATATTGTTCCCGTATGAGCACCACCGACGCCGACGGCGTGCTGGCCGAGCAGTTGCTCCGGCTCACGCGCAGACTCCACCGCATCCACAAGCAGTACCTGGAGCCGGTCGGCATCACCCCTGCCCAGTCCCGGCTGCTGCGGACGGTCGCGCACTACGACAGCCCGCCCCGCATGGCCGATCTCGCCGCCCGCCTCGAAGTGGTCCCGCGCGCCGTGACCACCCTGGTGGACGCCCTGGAGGAGAGCGGGAACGTGCGCCGGGTCCCCGACCCGACCAACCGCCGGGTGGTGCGCATCGAGCTCACCGAAGCGGGCCGGGCGACGCTGCGTTCGCTGCGCGGTGCCCGCCGGGGCGCGGCGGAGGAGATCCTGGCGCCGCTGACCGCGGACCAGCGCGAAGTGCTGGGCGGCCTGCTGTCCGCCCTGGTCGACGGAGCGCCCGAGCGCCGCTGCTGAGGCGGTCCCACGCGGGCGCCCGCACCGCCGAAACCGCGGTCCGCGCACCCCGGGCCGCCCGCGGCCGGTACCCCGCCGCCGCACTGACGGGCCGTCAACGAGCCGTTCCGCACCCGTTCCCCGCGCCTCCCACGAACCGGGCATATCCGGACGTACCGTGACGACGTGCAGCGGTGCACCTTCCCGGGGCGGCCCCGGGCGTCGACAGGCCCCCTTGCGCGGCAGCAGCCCCAACAACCATGGTCCTTACCGAGGTTCGTGTACGCCGCGCAGAAATCAGCTCCCTCTCTTCCCAGGAGACTCGATGAACGACGCAGCTCCGCAGAACCACGACATCAGCAGACGCTCCGTGCTGTGGACGGCGGGGGCCGCGGGCGCCGGGGTCGGTATGGGCGCCCTGGGCACGCACAGCGCCGCCGCGGCCGAGCAGGCCGCGCTGACCGGACAGCCGGTACGGACCACGGCCGCCGCCGGGGCACCCGCGCCCCGGCGACAGGGCCGGAGCATGATCGGGGTGCCGTTCCAGCGGCGGTCGACGGTCCGGGTGGGCCTGATCGGCCTCGGCAACCGCGGCGGCAGCATGATCGACCTCTACCTCGCCGTTCCCGGTGTGCGGGTCGTGGCGCTCTGCGACCCGGTGAAGGCGAAGGCGGAGAGCGCCGCGGCGAAGGTGACCGCGGCCGGGCAGCCCGCGCCCGCCGTCTACGTCCACGGCGACCACGACTACGAACAGCTCCTCCAGCGGGGCGACATCGACTTCGTGCACATCGCCACGCCCTGGGACTCCCACTTCGAGATCACCAGGGCGGCCCTGCTGAACGGCGTGCACGCGGGCGTGGAGTGCCCGGCCTCGATGCACCTGGACCAGCTGTGGGAGCTGGTCGACCTCTCCGAGCGCACCCGGCGCCACTGCATGCAGCTGGAGAACTGCTGTTACGGCAGGAACGAGATGCGGGTGCTGCGGATGGCGCACGCGGGCAAGTTCGGCGATCTGCTGCACGGCGCGGGCGCCTACATCCACGATCTGCGCGGCCTGATGTTCGACCCCAAGTACTACGAGGGCCCCTGGCGGCGGCTGTGGCACACCCGGCTGCGCGGCGACCTCTACCCCACGCACGGCTTCGGCCCGGTCGCCAACTACATGGACGTCAACCGCGGGGACCGCGTGATGTCCATCGTCAGCATGGGCACCCCCGCGCTCGGCCTCGCCGAGTACCGCGAGGCCCATATGCCCCCGGGCGACCCGAGCTTCAAGGAGTCGTACATCGAGAGCGACCGGACGATCTCCCTGGTGCAGACGGCCAGGGGCCGGGTGATCCGTCTGGAGCACGACGTGTCGACACCGCACCCCTACAGCCGCATCAACAGCCTCGGCGGCACCAAGGGCCTCTTCGAGGACTATCCGGAGCGGATCTACCTGGAGCCGGACCAGCACGACGACAACTGGGGCGACTTCTCCCGGTACGCGGACTGGGACCACTGGCTCTGGAAGGAGCACGCCAACCCGCCCGGCGGGCACGGCGGCATGGACTACATGCTGGTGTTCCGGCTGATGCAGTGCATGCGCCTGGGACTCGTACCGGACTTCGACGTGTACGACGCGGCCACCTGGTCGGCGCCGGTGCCGCTGAGCCACCTCTCCCTCAAGGAGGGCAGCACGCCCCAGCGGATTCCCGACTTCACGCGCGGCGAGTGGCACCGGTCCCGCCCCGGCATGGACTCCGAGAAGCCCACGGAGGCCTGAGCGGGCCGCGGGGCCCGCGCTCGGCGGCGAGCGCGGGCCCCGCACCCCCTCGTCAGCAGCGCCGCAGATCCTCGGTGAGGGCGCCCTGAGCGGTCCTGAGGCCGCGGTCGTAGCAGCCGTCGGAGCCCAGCAGCCGGTAGCGCTCGGCCGAGGTGCCCGTCGCGTGCCGCTGCTCGCGCGGCACGTTCAGGGTCCAGGAGGCGTCGCCCCGGTAGGTGTCGTCCAGGTGCGACCACGAGGCGGCCCGGCCCGCACGCAGGGTGGCGGTGTCCGCGAGGTCCCCCAGGGTGATCACGGTCCGCAGCCGGTTGTCCGCGCCGATGGTGGTGGTGCCGTCCATCGTGTACGTACGGTGCACGCGCGCGGTGACGGCCGGCCCGTGCCCGTCCGTGGTCACCGCGCTGTCATCGGTCCACCTCCCCTTGAGGGCGTCGGTGTTCTCGCCCTCGGTCCAGCGGTGGACGGTGTCGGCGGCCACGCTCCGGGCGACCGTGGTGGTGACCCGGCCGTGCGAGGTGTCGAGGTAGCCGGCCGTGGTCAGCCGGTGGCCCGCCCGGGCGTCGAGGCGCGACTCGGTGCCGGGCGTGTAGCTGGTGGAGCCGGTGGGGGCGCTCTCCTCGTGCCGGGTGAGCGCGCCGGTGACGACCCGGCTGCCGTGGTCCTGCCACACCAGCACGTTGACCGGCGTCGACCAGCCGGCCTGTCCCTCGGGGACCCCGGCGACGGACACCTCCACCCGGTGCGCGCGGCCGTCGTCGAGCAGCGCCGCGTACGGTGTCAGGTCGTACTCCAGCGGCCGGACGTCGAAGGCGTGGGGCGCCGGGACGACGTACCAGAGGAAGGGGTTGGACCAGCCGCCGGTCCATACGTTCGGGAACGGCGAGGCTATTCCGGCGAGTTGGCCGTCGACCTTGATCCGCACCTCTCGGTTGGGTCCGGCGGGCGCCTTGCAGGAGTAGGGCGCGGGGTCCGGCACCGCCAGGTACCAGAACTCCTCGCAGCCGCCGCCCGAGCCCGTGGCGTACACCTCGGCGACGATCCGCTCGGAGTTGCGCGGGGTGGTCAGCGCGGTGCCGTCCAGCGGCAGCACCCGGTCCGGCGCGGCGGCGGGCCTCACCCTGCCCTCGGCCGCGTAGAACGTCAGCGTGACTTGGACGTCGATCACCCCGGTGTAGGTCTCGTCGACAACGTTGCCGATGAGCATCTCGACGGGCTGCGGGGAGCGGAAGGTGTCGCTGTACCGGGTGACGTCCTTCTCCACGTTCCAGGCGATGCCGTCCGGTGAGGGCTCGGGCGTGGAGGTCCGCAGCACCTCGACGCCGCCGACGTGGAGGTAACCGAGCCGGTCGTACTGCCTGCCCTTGACCTTGCCGTCGAGCCGCAGCACGACCTTGCTCCACCGCTCGCCACAGCCCTTGGGGGGCGCGTAACTCCCCTTGTAGGGCGTGAAGTCGCGGAACTGCGCCTGCGCCAGGGTGACCCGGCAGCTGCGGGTGTGCGGGACGGTCACCGGCGGTGCGGCGGTGACCGGGTCGTGCCAGTCGGTGCCGAACTCGGCCGGGGGCTCCGCGGCGGAGGCGGCCGTCGCGGCCGGGCCCGCGCCGAGCAGCGCGCCGGCCGCGAGCACCATGCCGCCGATCATGGACATGATCCTGAGTGGTCTCATGCGTCAGGAGTGAAGCGCGCGTGCGCCCGCCACGCCAGGGGCGGGCCGCCGCTCTTGGCGCGTTCCGGCCGCCCGGGCGCGAAAATCGATTGCCCCGAGGCCTCGCGGAAGGCCAACCTTGCACGGTTTGAACCACTCTTTCCGATCCTTGGGACGTCATGCAGATTCGCGATCTTCCTTATACGGATCCAGGCGAACCGGACGTCCGCTCGGGTCCCCGCTTCCTGCTGTGGCTGGGCCTGGGCCAGCTCTCCGGGCAGCTCAAGTCAATGGCCTGGGGGTTGCTGCACCAGTGCGGCATCGCCGGACTGCCGCTCGGCGTCGGCGTCGCCGTACAGGCCGTGATCGACCGCTCGGGGGCGCGGCTCGCGCTCGCGGGCGGCATCATCGCCGTGCTCGGCGTGGCCATCGCGGTGGGCGACACCATGCTGCACCGCACCGCGGTCACCAACTGGATCACGGCCGCCGCGCGCGTGCAGCAGCTCCTCGCGCGCAAGACCGCCGAGCTCGGCTCGCTGCTCACCCGCAGGGTCGCGGCGGGCGAGGTCGTCGCGGTCTCCACCGGCGACGTCGAGAAGATCGGCTGGTTCGTGGAGGCCCTGTCTCGGTTCGCCGCGGCAGCCGCCGCCCTGGTGATCATCTGTGTCGGTCTGGTGCTCTACCAGCCGGCGCTGGGCGTGGTGGTCGCCGTCGGCGTTCCTGTACTGGCCCTGGCCGTCCTGCCGTTGCTGCCGCCCGCCACCCGGCGGGCCGACGTCCAGCGGGAGAAGGCCGGCCGGGCGACCGAGCTGGCCTCGGACACCGTGGCCGGGCTGCGGGTGCTGCGCGGCATCGGCGGCGAGGAGCTCTTCCTCGCCCGTTACCGCGAGGAGGCCTCCCAGGAGGTGCGCGGGGCCGCCGTGCGCAGCGCCCGGATGTGGTCGCTGATCTCGGCGGTCCAGGTGCTGCTGCCGGGCCTGCTGCTGATCGTGGTGGTCTGGTACGGGGCGGCGCTGGCCCGCGACGGCCGGATCGAGGTCGGTGAACTGGTCACCGTCTACAGCGCGGTGACGCTGATGCTGTACCCGCTGCGCCACTTCGAGGAGATCGCCATGGCGTACTCCTTCTCCCGGCCCTCGGCCAGGCGCGCGGCCCGCGTGCTCGCCCTGAGCCGGGCCACGGACCCGTCCGGGACGGACACGGGGGTGCCGTCCCGGACGGAGGGGCCGTCGCGGACCGCCCCGGTCCCGTCCGGCGACCTGTACGACCCGGCGAGCGGACTGCTCGCGCCCGAGGGCCGGTTCACGGCCGTGGTGTGCGGCGATCCGGACGCCGCCGGGCGGCTGGCCGAGCGGCTCGGCGGCCATACCGCCGAGGCGGGCGGTGTGCCGTCCGCGCTGCTCGGCCAAGTCGCGCTCGACGGGCTCCCGCTGGACACGGCACGGGCCGCCGTCCTCGTCCAGGACAAGGACCCGGTGCTGCTCTCCGGCACGCTCCACGAGCTTCTGGACGTGCCCGCGTCCGGGAAGGTCACGCCGGGCGAGGCGCTGGCCGCCGCCCAGTGCGACGACGTCCTCGACGCCCTGGCGCAGGCGTCGGTGGACAGCGACGGCGACCCGATGCGCACCCGGATCACCGAGCGCGGCCGGTCGCTCTCCGGCGGCCAGCGCCAGCGCCTCGCCCTGGCGCGGTCGTTGGTGACCGACCCGGAGGTCCTGGTCCTGGACGAGCCGACCTCGGCGGTCGACTCGCACACCGAGTCACGGGTCGCGGGCGGCGTCAAGCGGCTGCGCGCGGGGCGTACGACGGTCGTGTTCTCGTCGTCGCCGCTGCTCCTGGACCTCGCGGACCGGGTGGTGCTCGTGCACGACGGCGAGGTCGCCGCGGTCGGCCGCCACCGCGAGCTGCTGCGCGGCGACGCCCGCTACCGCGCGGTGGTCACCCGGGAGACCGACGAGGAGACGAACGCACAGGACGCATGGGAGGAAACGGCATGATCGGCGTGACGCCACCGGTGTACGACCCGGCGGCCCCGGAGTCGGCCACCACGCTCCCCGTCGGCACCCCGGCGACCGTCCGGGCGTACGTACGCCATCTGCTGCGGCGCCACCGCAAGGCGTTCGCGCTCCTGGTGGGCGTCAACGCGGTCGCGGTGATCGCTTCGATGGTCGGCCCTTATCTGCTCGGCGGGGTCGTCGAGGACCTGTCCGACGACGTCCCCGACCTCCATCCGGGGCGCACGGCGGCGCTGTTCGCCGTGGCGCTCGTGGTGCAGACCGTGTTCGTCCGGCTGGTGCGGCTGCGCGGCGGGATGCTCGGCGAGGAGATGCTGGCCGATCTGCGCGAGGACTTCCTGGTGCGGTCGGTGGGGCTGCCCCCGGGCGTCCTGGAGCGCGCGGGCACCGGCGATCTGCTGTCGCGGATCACCACGGACATCGACCGGCTGGCCAACGCGATGCGCGAGGCCGTGCCGCAGCTGGCCATCGGCGTGGTGTGGGCGCTGCTGCTCATCGGCGCGCTCGGCGTCACCGCGCCGCCGCTGGCGCTCGCGGTGCTGATCGCCGTGCCGCTGCTGGTGGCGGGGTGCCGCTGGTACTTCAGACGGGCACCCTCGGCGTACCGCTCGGAGGCGGCCGGGTACGCGGCCGTCGCCGCCGTGCTAGCCGAGACCGTGGACGCGGGCCGGACCGTCGAGGCGCACCGCCTGGGCGAGCGCCGGATCGCCCTGTCCGAGCGGCGGATCAGCGAGTGGACGGCCTGGGAGCGGTACACGCTGTGGCTGCGGTCGGTGCTCTTCCCGGTCGTCAGCGCCACCCATGTGACGATCATGCTCGCGGTGCTGATGATCGGCGGCTCGTTCGTCCTGCGGGACTGGCTCACGGTGGGGCAGCTGACCACGGGAGCGCTCCTGGCCCAGATGCTGGTCGAGCCGGTCGGCCTCATCCTGCGCTGGTACGACGAGCTCCAGGTGGCCCAGGTCTCCCTGGCCCGGCTCGTCGGCGTCCGCGACATCGAGCCGGACGCGGGCGACGCCGGGCTGCGCCCGCGGGGCCGGGACGTCGAGGCGGACGAGGTGCGCTTCGGCTACCGCGAGGGCGTGGACGTCCTGCACCAGGTGTCCCTGTCGGTCGCCCCGGGCACCCGGGTGGCATTGGTGGGCCCGTCCGGCGCGGGCAAGTCCACGCTCGGGCGGCTGCTCGCGGGCATCTACGCGCCGCGCGAGGGCCGGATCACGCTCGGCGAGGCCGAGCTGTCGCGGATGCCCGCGGAGCGGGTGCGCGAGCACGTGGCACTGGTCAACCAGGAGCACCACGTCTTCGTGGGCTCGCTGCGGGACAACCTGCTGCTGGCCCGGACCGGCGCCGAGGACGCCGAGCTGTGGGCGGCCCTGGGCGCGGTCGACGCGGACGGCTGGGCGCGGGCACTGGAGGACGGCCTGGCCACGGAGGTCGGCTCGGGCGGGTACGCCCTCACTCCGGCGCAGGCCCAGCAGATCGCGCTGGCCCGGCTCGTCCTGGCGGATCCGCACACCCTGGTCCTGGACGAGGCGACCTCGCTCCTGGACCCGCGCGCGGCACGCCACCTGGAGCGGTCGCTCGCCCGGGTGCTCGACGGCCGTACGGTCGTGGCGATCGCCCACCGGCTGCACACCGCGCACGACGCGGACGTGATCGCGGTGGTCGAGAACGGCCGCATCAGCGAGCTGGGCAGCCACGACGCCCTGGTCGAGGCGGACGGGGCGTACGCGGCGCTGTGGCGGTCCTGGCACGGGTGAGGCCGAGCCTGCCGGCCGGGGCGGGCCCGGGGGCGTACGGGCGGTGGCGGGCTCAGATGAAGTTGAGCGCGCCCGCCGCCCCCACCCCGCCGAGCACCATGAACGCGGGCATCAGCACCTTCAGCTCCACCCAGCTCCCGGCCCGGAACCGCATCATCTTGGGCGGGCCCACCGGGTACCAGCGCTTGCGGCCCACCGGGATCGGCCACAGGACCGGGCAGCCGGAGACGGTCAGCGCGTCCCCGATGTCGTGGACCAGCGCGCCGAGCACGATCGGCAGGCCCAGCCACAGGTACTCCTGGCCGGAGCCGGTGAAGAGCCAGTGCGAGCCGTTGCCGGGCTTGTCCAGGACCCCGGCCATGATCCAGGCGCCGGCCGCGCCCAGCAGCCACACCAGGACGTCGCTGGACATCCGGGCGGCCCGCCACAGCAGGCCCTCCACGGCGAGCACCACATGGACGAAGAGGATGCCGAGCACCGCCCAGCGCCCCCCGAAGACGGCCGCGGCCGAGGCGCCCGCCCCGATCAGGACGGCCCACAGCCAGGTGTGGGTGAGCGTGCGGTGCCCGCCGCCCCGGCGCGGGTCGCCGGGGCCCCTGGTCGCCTGGTAGACGGCGTGCGAGAGGTCGTCGACGACGCCGCACAGCGCCCGGGAGACCGGTCCGAAGGCGCGCGAGATGGTCGCGGACTTGTGGTCGAGGTCGGGCGCGAGCGCCGCCCCGGCGCTGATCAGCGCGCCGACGACGAGGACCGGCCAGGGCATGGCGTGTCCCGTGGCCGCCGCGGCGGCCCCCACCCCCAGCCAGGCTGCCGCTCCTGACAGTGAGTGCGCAGGTCCCATCATGACCGTGCCCCGCCCCATTTCCTGTTGTCCCGTGGCCCAGTTGGCCCGTCAGCCTATCCTTCATGATCTTCTTGCCTCGCCGCCGGTTCCCTCTCATGGGGAGAAGCCAGGCAAGATGGGGTCGTGACCCTTATCGATCAGCTCCCGCCGAGTGCCGACCCCGACGCCCTCTTCGAGGCCTTCTCCACCTGGGCCGAGGAGCGGGGCATCTCGCTGTACCCGGCCCAGGAGGAGGCGCTGATCGAGGTGGTCTCGGGCGCGAACGTGATCCTCTCCACCCCCACCGGCTCCGGAAAGAGCCTGGTGGCGGCGGGTGCGCACTTCGCGGCGCTGGCCCGGGACGAGGTCACGTTCTACACCGCGCCGATCAAGGCGCTGGTCTCGGAGAAGTTCTTCGACCTGTGCAAGCTCTTCGGCACCGAGAACGTCGGCATGCTGACCGGCGACGCGTCCGTGAACGCCGACGCCCCGGTCATCTGCTGCACCGCCGAGGTCCTCGCCTCCATCGCGCTGCGCGACGGCAGGCACGCCGACATCGGCCAGGTCGTGATGGACGAGTTCCACTTCTACGCCGAGGCGGACCGCGGCTGGGCCTGGCAGATCCCGATCCTGGAACTGCCCCAGGCCCAGTTCGTCCTGATGTCGGCGACGCTCGGCGACGTCTCGATGTTCGAGAAGGACCTGACCCGGCGCACCGGCCGCCAGACCGCGGTGGTCCGCTCGGCGACCCGCCCGGTACCGCTCTCGTACGAGTACGTCACCACGCCGATCACCGAGACGCTGACCGAGCTCCTGGAGACGAAGCAGTCGCCCGTCTACATCGTGCACTTCACCCAGGCCCAGGCGGTGGAGCGGGCGCAGTCGCTGATGAGCATCAACATGTGCACCCGCGAGGAGAAGGACGCGATCGCGGAGCTGATCGGCAACTTCCGCTTCACCACCAAGTTCGGCCAGAACCTCTCCCGCTATGTGCGCCACGGCATCGGTGTGCACCACGCGGGCATGCTGCCCAAGTACCGGCGCCTGGTCGAGAAGCTGGCGCAGGCGGGTCTGCTGAAGGTGATCTGCGGGACGGACACCCTGGGTGTCGGCGTCAACGTGCCCATCCGCACCGTGCTGTTCACCGCGCTCACCAAGTACGACGGCACGCGGGTGCGCACCCTGCGCGCCCGCGAGTTCCACCAGATCGCGGGCCGGGCCGGACGGGCCGGGTTCGACACCGCCGGGTTCGTGGTCGCCCAGGCGCCCGAGCACGTCATCGAGAACGAGAAGGCCCTCGCCAAGGCGGGCGACGACCCGAAGAAGCGCCGCAAGGTGGTCCGCAAGAAGGCCCCCGAGGGCTTCGTGGCCTGGTCGGACGCCACCTTCGAGAAGCTGATCGCGGCCGAGCCCGAGCCGCTGACCTCGCGCTTCAGGGTCACCAACATCATGCTGCTCTCGGTGATCGCCCGGCCGGGCAACGCCTTCGCGGCGATGCGCCATCTGCTGGAGGACAACCACGAGCCGCGCAAGGCGCAGCTGCGGCACATCCGCCGCGCCATCGCCATCTACCGCTCGCTGCTCGACGGCGGTGTGGTGGAGCAGCTGGACACCCCGGACGCCGAGGGCCGCACCATCCGGCTCACCGTCGACCTCCAGCAGGACTTCGCGCTCAACCAGCCGCTTTCCACGTTCGCGCTCGCGGCCTTCGACCTGCTGGACCCGGAGTCGCCCTCGTACGCGCTGGACATGGTCTCCGTCGTCGAGTCCACGCTCGACGACCCGCGCCAGATCCTCGCGGCCATGCAGAACAAGGCGCGCGGCGAGGCCGTCGGGCAGATGAAGGCGGACGGGATCGAGTACGAGGAGCGCATGGAGCGGCTCCAGGACATCTCGTACCCGAAGCCGCTGGAAGAGCTGCTGTGGCACGCGTACAACGTCTACAAGAAGTCGCACCCGTGGGTGGGCGACCACCCCGTCTCGCCGAAGTCCGTCATCCGTGACATGTACGAACGGGCGCTGACCTTCACCGAGTTCACCTCCTGGTACGAGCTGGCGCGCACCGAGGGGATCGTCCTGCGCTATCTGGCGAGCGCGTACAAGGCGCTCGACCACACCATCCCGGACGACCTGAAGACCGAGGACCTGGAGGATCTGATCGCCTGGCTCGGGGAGATGGTCCGCCAGGTCGACTCCAGTCTGCTCGACGAGTGGGAGCAGTTGGCCAACCCGGAGATCGAGACCGCCGAGCAGGCCCAGGAGAAGGCCGACGAGGTCAAGCCGGTCACGGCCAACGCCCGCGCCTTCCGTGTGCTGGTGCGCAACGCGATGTTCCGCCGGGTGGAGCTGGCCGCGCTCGACAACGTGGACGCGCTCGGCGAGATGGACGCCGAGTCCGGCTGGGACGCGGACGCCTGGGGCGAGGCCATGGACAAGTACTGGGACGAGTACGAGGACCTGGGCACCGGCCCCGACGCGCGCGGACCGAAGCTGCTGGCGATCGAGGAAGACCCGGCACACGGCCTGTGGCGCGTCCGCCAGACCTTCGCCGACCCCAACGGCGACCACGGCTGGGGCATCAGCGCGGAGGTCGACCTCGCGGCCTCCGACGAAGAGGGCCGCGCGGTGGTGCGCGTCACCGACGTGGGCGAGCTCTGACCTCCTTCGTTCCGGAAAGGACCGCGACGACATGACCAACCCCGCCGAGAGACTCGTCGATCTGCTCGACCTGGAGCAGATCGAGGTCGACATCTTCCGTGGCCGCAGCCCCGAGGAGTCCCTGCAACGGGTCTTCGGCGGGCAGGTGGCCGGCCAGGCGCTGGTGGCGGCCGGGCGCACCACGGACGGCGAGCGCCCGGTGCACTCGCTGCACGCCTACTTCCTGCGCCCCGGCCGCCCCGGTGTGCCGATCGTCTACCAGGTCGAGCGGGTGCGGGACGGCCGGTCGTTCACCACCCGCCGGGTCACCGCGGTCCAGCAGGGCCGCACGATCTTCAATCTGACGGCCTCCTTCCACCAGCCGGAGCAGGGCAGCATCGAGCACCAGCTGCCGCCGCGGCTGGACTTCCCCGAGCCGGAGTCGCTGCCCACCGTCGCCGACGAGATCCGCGAGCACCTGGGCGTGCTGCCGGAGGCCCTGGAGCGCATGGCCCGCCGTCAGCCCTTCGACATCCGGTACGTGGACCGGCTGCGCTGGACACCGCAGGAGATCAAGGACGCGGACCCGCGCAGCGCCGTGTGGATGCGCGCGGTCGGCCCGCTGGGCGACGACCCGCTGGTGCACACCTGCGCGCTCACCTACGCGTCCGACATGACGCTGCTCGACGCGGTCCGCATCCCGGTGGAGCCCCTGTGGGGTCCGCGGGGCTTCGACATGGCCTCGCTGGACCACGCCATGTGGTTCCACCGGCCGTTCCGGGCCGACGAGTGGTTCCTGTACGACCAGGAGTCCCCCATCGCGACCGGCGGCCGGGGCCTGGCCCGCGGTCGCATCTACGACCGTGCGGGCCGGCTGCTGGTGTCCGTGGTCCAGGAGGGCCTGTTCCGCCCGCTGCCGGCCCGCGACTGACCCGTCCCACCCCCGTTACGAGGAGTTGGCTGATGAGCCTGTACGACATCCCGCTGCGCACCCTGACCGGCGAGCCCACTTCGCTGGCCGACTACAAGGGCAAGGCGGTGCTGGTCGTGAACGTGGCGTCCAAGTGCGGTCTGACCCCGCAGTACGCCGGTCTGGAGCGCCTCCAGGCGCGGTACGGCGAGCGCGGCTTCACCGTTCTCGGTGTGCCCTGCAACCAGTTCGGCGCCCAGGAGCCCGGCAGCGCGGAGGAGATCCAGACGTTCTGCTCGGCGACGTACGGGGTGACGTTCCCGCTGCTGGAGAAGACCGACGTCAACGGCGACGGCCGCCACCCGCTGTACCGGCGCCTCACCGAGGTCGCGGACGCTCAGGGCGAGGCGGGCGACATCCAGTGGAACTTCGAGAAGTTCCTGATCTCCCCGGCCGGCGAGGTGGTCTCCCGGATCCGTCCGGCCACCGAGCCGGAAGCGCCGGAGGTCGTGGCGGCCATCGAGGCCCAGCTGCCGGTCTGAGCAAGGGGCACGGCCGGAAAAACGATACGGCTCCGTTCCCGCCACACGGGAACGGAGCCGGCTCTGTAGGGCAGCAAGCTAGCGGATCGGCATGCCGGACAGCGTGCGGGCGATCACCAGGCGCTGGATCTCGCTGGTGCCCTCGAAGATCGTGTAGATGGCGGCGTCGCGGTGCATGCGCTCCACCGGGTACTCCCGGGTGTAACCGTTGCCGCCGAGGATCTGGATCGCCTGCGCGGTGACCTTCTTGGCGGTCTCGCTCGCGAACAGCTTGGACATCGAGCCCTCGGCGGAGGTGAAGGGCCGGCCCGCCGTGGCCATCCAGGAGGCGCGCCACACCAGGAGACGGGCGGCGTCGATCTGCGTCCGCATGTCGGCGAGCTGGAAGGCGACGCCCTGGTTGTCGATGATCGGGCGGCCGAACTGCTCGCGGCCCATGGCGTATTCGAGCGCGTAGTCGTACGCGGCGCGGGCGGTGCCGACCGCCATGGCGCCGACGGCCGGGCGGGAGGCCTCGAAGGTGGCCATGGCGGCGTTCTTGACGCTCCCCCAGCTACCGCTGGGAGGTGCCCCCACGCCGCCCGCCTTCGCCTTCTCGCGGGCCCGGGCCAGGCGCTCGTCCAGCTTCTCCTTGCCGCCGAGCAGGCAGTGGCCGGGGACGCGCACGTCCTCCAGGACGACCTCGGCGGTGTGCGAGGCGCGGATGCCGTGCTTCTTGAACTTCTGGCCCTGGGACAGGCCGGGGGTGTTCGGCGGCACGATGAAGGAGGCGTGCCCCTTGGAGCCGAGCCCGGGGTCGACGACCGCCACGACCACGTGGACGTTGGCGATGCCGCCGTTGGTGGCCCAGGTCTTGGTGCCGTTGAGCACCCACTCGTCCTTGGCCTCGTCGTAGACGGCCTTCGTCCGCATCGAGGCGACGTCGGAGCCCGCGTCCGGCTCGGAGGAGCAGAAGGCGGCGACCTTCACATCGTCCACGTCGCCGTACATCTGGGGAATCCAGGTGCCGATCTGCTCCTCGGTGCCGTTGGCGAGGACACCGACGGCGGCGAGGCCCGTCCCGACGATCGACAGGGCGATGCCGGCGTCACCCCAGAACAGCTCCTCCATGGCGACCGGGATGCCGAGACCGGTCGGGTCGAAGAACTGTTGGGCGTAGAAGTCCAGGGAGTAGATTCCCACCTTGGCGGCTTCCTGGATCACCGGCCAGGGGGTCTCCTCGCGCTCGTCCCACTCCGCGGCGGCGGGGCGGACGACATCCTTCGCGAACCCGTGCAGCCAGTCCCTGACCTGCTTCTGGTCGTCGTTGAGCTCCATAGTGAACTCAGCCATGTCCCCTCCACCACTTCCCGTGCCACAGACAAGCGTTACTTGCGGTAACCGCAGTATGTTACTCGTCGGTAGGACATGTCAACCGGAGAACCGCCGGTCAGCGCGGGACCTGGCCGGGGTGTTACGTTGCGCAGGCATTCCGGATGGCGGAACAGGCGCCGACGGAACCGGGAAAGACGCAGTACGAGTACGGGCGGGGAGACGAAGCCATGGAGACCACACACCAGGCCGAGCAGCAGCGGACGTCGGCCGAGAGCCGTCGGCGGGAACTGCTGGAGGCGGCGGACCGGGTGGTGCTCCGGGACGGCCCCAAGGCGTCGATGAACGCGATCGCCGCGGAGGCGGGGATCACCAAGCCGATCCTCTACCGGCACTTCGGGGACAAGGGCGGGCTCTACCGGGCCCTCGCGCAGCGCCACACCGACGCGCTGCTCGCGGCGCTGCGGGCGGCGCTGGACGCGCCCGCCGGGCGCCGTGAGCGGGTCGAGGCGACGCTGGAGACGTATCTGGTGGCGATCGAGGCACGGCCGCAGGTGTACCGCTTCCTGATGCACCCCGCGGAGGACAGCGGCGGCGAGCAGCCCGGCTTCGACGTGGGCCGCCACTCCGCGCCGCTGCTGCGGCGGATGGGCGAGGAGCTGGGCGTGGTGATAGCCGAGCGGATAGACCTCGGGCCGGGGAGCGAGGCGCTGGCGCGGGTGTGGGGCCACGGGATCGTCGGCATGATGCACGCGGCGGGCGACTGGTGGCTGGGCGAACGGCCCTGCTCGCGGGCGGAGTTGGTGCGGGGACTGGCGGACCTGCTGTGGGGCCGCCTGGCCGCGGCGGCGGACCGGGCCGGGGGCCCGGGGTTCTAGCGGGTCGGGATGTTGTCTGCGGGTTGTCTGTGGCTGAGCGCGCAGTTCCCCGCGCCCCTGAAGGCCCGGGGCTCCGCCCCGGCCCCTCTCCTCAAACGCCGGAGGGGCTGAAGGTGCGGTAGCCGGAGGTGCCAAGGGGCGCGGGGAACTGCGCGAGCAGACACCCCGCCACCCGCGGACGCACCCCCGCCCCCAGGGGCTCAGGGCAACGCCCGGGCCGGGAATCCCAGTCCCGCCCGGCGGGCCGCCCGTACCGCCCGCCTCCTGCGCCACCCCGTCAAGCGCTCCACGTACACCAACCCCTCCAGGTGGTCCATCTCGTGCTGGAGGCACCGCGCGAAGAAGCCCGTCCCGGACACCCGCACCGGCTCCCCCGAGACCGTCCACCCCTCCACCACCGCCTCGTCGTACCGCTCCGTACCGGCCTCCAGGCCCGGCAGGGAGAGACAGCCCTCGGGCCCGCGGACCACGACGCCGTCCGTCGACACCAGGCGGGGGTTGACGAGGTGTCCGAGGTGGCGGACGTCCTCGTCGTCGGGGCAGTCGTAGACGAACACCCGCAGGCCCACGCCGATCTGATTGGCCGCGAGGCCCACCCCCCGCGCCGCGTACATCGTCGCGAAGAGGTCCTCGACCAGTCGGGCCAGGGACGGACCGAAGTCGCTGACGGGCTCACAGGGGGCGTGCAGGGCCGGGTCACCGAGGAGAGACATCTCTCGTACGGTGCCGGAACTGCCGGGAATCGGACGGTGGCGCATGGCCGCAAGCGTACGTTCCGGGCCACCCGGGGCCGCGCCGGTGGTGGCGCGGTTCGGGCCGCTGTCCGGATCTCGATAGGCTGAGGTCCGACCCAGGCGCAAGGAGGATCAAGGACGATGGCAGGCAACGCGGAGCCGCTGTCACCGCGGGCCAAGCTCGCCGTGACGGCGGGCAAGGCCGCTGCGGCGGTGTCGCGCGCGGCGGGGCGGGGCAGTGGATCGGTGATCGGCGGCCGGGTGGCGCTCAAGCTGGACCCCGATCTGCTGGGGCGGCTGGCGAACCACCTGGACGTGGTCCTGGTCTCGGCGACGAACGGCAAGACGACGACGACCCGGCTCATCGCCGAGGCGCTGCGGGCCAGCGGCCCGGTGGTGTCCAACGCGCTGGGCGCCAACATGCCCGCGGGCATCACCTCGGCGCTGGCGGGCGGCTCGGACGCCCGCTTCGGCGTGATCGAGGTGGACGAGAAGTACCTCTCGGGAGTCGCTCGCGATGTGACGCCCAAGGCGATCGCACTGCTCAACCTGAGCCGTGACCAGCTCGACCGGGCCGCCGAGACCCGGATGCTCGCGGAGAAGTGGCGCGAGGGGCTCCAGGGCACCAAGGCCGTGGTGATCGCCAACGCCGACGACCCGCTGGTCGTCTGGGCGGCGTCCTCCTCCCCCAACGTGGTGTGGGTGGCGGCCGGCCAGGAGTGGAAGGACGACGCCTGGTCGTGCCCGGCCTGCGGCGGTGTGATGCAGCGCCCCGGCGACGACTGGTTCTGCGGTGAGTGCGGCTTCCGCCGCCCCGCCCCGAGCTGGGTGCTCAGCGGCGACTACGTGCTGGACCCGCACGGTTCGGCCTGGCCGATCCACCTCCAGCTGCCCGGCCGCGCCAACAAGGCCAACGCCGCCACCTCCGCCGCGGTCGCCGCGGTCTTCGGGGTGCCGCCGCAGGTCGCCCTGGAGCGGATGTACCAGGTGCAGGCGGTCGCCGGTCGCTATGACGTCGTCTCGTTCCAGGGCCGTGAGCTGCGGCTGCTGCTGGCGAAGAACCCGGCGGGCTGGCTCGAAACGTTTTCCCTGATCGACCCGCCGCCGACGCCGGTGATCCTCTCCGTCAACGCCCGCGGCGCCGACGGCACGGACACCTCGTGGCTGTGGGACGTCGACTACACCCGGCTGGCCGGACACCCGATCTTCGTCATCGGTGACCGCAAGCTGGACCTGGCGGTCCGCCTGGAGGTCGCGAACCTGGACTTCCGGGTCTGCGAGAGCCTCGCGGAGTGCGTCCAGCTCGCGCCCCCCGGCCAGATCGAGCTGATCGCCAACTACACCGCCTTCCAGGACGTACGCCGCACGGTCGGCAACTGAGACCCTTAAGGAGCAAGCGAGCATGAGCGACAACAGCCTGCGCCTCGTGTGGGTCTACCCCGACCTGCTGAGCACCTACGGCGACCAGGGCAACGCGCTGGTCGTGGAGCGCCGGGCCCGTCAGCGCGGCCTGGACGTGGCCCGCCTCGACGTCCGCAGCGACCAGCCGGTGCCGTCCTCCGGCGACATCTACCTGATCGGCGGCGGCGAGGACCGGCCGCAGCGGCTCGCGGCCGAGCGGCTGCGCCGCGACGGCGGCCTCCAGCGCGCCGCCGCCAACGGCGCGATCATCTTCTCGGTCTGCGCCGGGTACCAGATCCTGGGCCACGAGTTCATCAACGACCTCGGCGAGCGCGAGCCCGGCCTCGGTCTGCTCGACGTGGTCTCCACCCGCGGCGAGGGCGAGCGGTGCGTCGGTGACGTGCTGGGCGACATCGACGAGCGCCTGGGCCTTCCGCAGTTGACCGGCTTCGAGAACCACCAGGGCATCACGCACCTGGGCCCCACGGCCCGCCCCTTCGCCCGGGTCCGCCTGGGCCGGGGCAACGGCACCGGCGACGGCACCGAGGGCGCGTACAACGAGACGGTGTTCGGCACGTACATGCACGGTCCCGTGCTGGCGCGGAACCCGCAGATCGCGGACCTGCTGCTGAAGCTGGCCCTCGATGTGAACGCGCTGCCGCCGACCGACGACCGGTGGTACGAGGCGCTGCGCGCCGAGCGCATCGCCTCCGCGACCCAGCCCGCCTGACCCGGTCCGCACTCCCGGGGACGGCGTTCGTACGTTCCTCCGAGGTCCATCAGTCGGACGTCTGATTCGGCCCCGCCACCCTGCGCCGGTAGGGTGGCGGGGATCCAACCGGACGACGTGGTCCGGTCGTCGGCCCACGTTGCAAAGGTTTTCCGGGCAATGCGAATTGGTGTGCTCACCTCCGGCGGCGACTGCCCCGGCCTCAACGCCGTCATCCGTTCCGTCGTGCACCGCGCGGTGGTGGACCACGGCGACGAGGTCATCGGTTTCCACGACGGCTGGAAGGGTCTCCTGGAGGCCGACTACCGCAAGCTCGACCTCGACGCGGTCGGCGGCATCCTCGCCCTCGGCGGCACGATCCTCGGCTCCTCCCGGGTCCAGCCCGCGCATCTGCGCGACGGCGTGGAGCGCGCCCGGGGCCATGTCGCCGAGCTCGGCCTCGACGCGATCATCCCGATCGGCGGGGAGGGCACGCTCAAGGCGGCCCATCTGCTCTCCGAGGCCGGTCTGCCCATCGTCGGCGTGCCGAAGACCATCGACAACGACATCGCCTCCACCGACGTCACCTTCGGCTTCGACACGGCCGTGGGTGTGGCCACCGAGGCCCTGGACCGGCTGAAGACCACCGCCGAGTCGCACCAGCGCGTGCTGATCGTCGAGGTCATGGGCCGCCACACCGGCTGGATCGCCCTGCACTCCGGGATGGCCGCCGGCGCCCACGCGATCGTGGTGCCCGAGCGCCCCTTCGACATCGACGAGCTCACCGAGCTGGTCGGCCGCCGCTTCTCGGCGGGCAAGAAGTTCGCGATCGTGGTGGTCGCCGAGGGCGCCAAGCCGCGCGAGGGCTCGATGCGCTTCGACGTGGGCAGCACCGACATCTACGGCCACGAGCGCTTCGCCGGGGTCGCCAGCCAGCTCTCCGTCGAGCTGGAGCGGCGCCTGGGCAAGGAGGCCCGCGCGGTCATCCTCGGCCACGTCCAGCGCGGCGGCACCCCGACCGCGTACGACCGCGTCCTCGCCACCCGCTTCGGCTGGCACGCGGTGGAGGCCGTGCACCGCCGCGAGTTCGGGATGCTCACCGCGCTGCGCGGCACCGACATCACCATGGTCCCCCTCGCCGAGGCGACGGCGACGCTCAAGACCGTCCCCGCCGAGCGCTACTCCGAGGCGGAGTGCGTGCTCTGAGGAGCGCACGGTTTCCGGACTCCACGGGCCGCCCCCGGTCGCGAACGCGACCGGGGGCGGCTCTACTCTGGGTGCGGACAACCGGTACGAAATCAGGAGTCAGCGGATGGATCACAGCGGGCACGGCATGACGATGGATCTGCCGCCGTTCACGCTGGGGCGCGGCCTTGAGTGGTCCATGGACCCGTTCTTCCTGATCGGCTGTGTCGCGGGCCTCGGCCTGTACGGCTACGGGGTGCTGCGGCTGCGCAGGCGCGGCGACAGCTGGCCGGTGAGCCGGCTGGTCTTCTGGACCCTGGGTGTGCTGAGCATCGCCCTGGTGATGTGCACGAAGCTCAACGACTACGGCATGGTCATGTTCAGCGTGCACATGGTGCAGCACATGGTCATCAGCATGCTCTCGCCGATCCTGCTGCTGCTCGGCGCGCCGGTGACGCTGACGCTGCGCGCGCTGCCGGTGGCCGGGCGCGGGCGCAGGGGCCCGCGTGAGCTGCTGCTCGCGCTCCTCCACAGCCGCTATCTGAAGGTGATCACGCATCCCGCGTTCACCATCCCGATGTTCATCGCGAGCCTGTACGCGCTGTACTTCAGCCCGCTCTTCGACTTCCTGATGGGCTCGAAGACCGGCCATGTCGCGATGATGGTCCACTTCCTCGCGGTCGGCCTGATCTTCTTCTGGCCGATCATGGGCGTGGACCCGGGCCCGCACCGCCCGGGCTACATCATGCGGATGCTGGAGCTCTTCGCGGGCATGCCCTTCCACGCCTTCTTCGGTATCGCCCTGATGATGGCGACCCAGCCGATGGTCGGCACGTACAAGAACCCGCCGTCCTCGCTCGGCATCGACGCGCTCGCCGACCAGGAGGCGGCCGGCGGCATCGCCTGGGCGTTCAGCGAGATCCCGTCCGTGGTCGTCCTGATCGCGCTCGTCTTCCAGTGGTACGCCACCGAGAAGCGCGAGGCGAAGCGGCAGGACCGGGCCGCCGACCGCGACGGGGACAAGGAGCTGGCCGCCTACAACGCCTATCTGGCGTCGCTCGACGCACGCGGGCGGTAACGCCCGGTGCGCCCCTCTGGCGCGGCGGGCCCCCTGGGGGCGACCATGGACTCCACGGCAGCGGCCGGGAGGAAGGGGACCCCATGCCCGGCACGACGAAGGCGATGGTGGTGCTCACCGTCGTGGCGCTGGTGATGATCACTGCCTACACGGTGGCGCTCGGCAGCAGCGGCTGGCTCTGGTTCGGCTGGGTGGTCCTCGGCCTGGCGACGGTGGGCATGGCGGCTTCGCGCAGCGCCTGAGCGGCGGCCCGGCGGGCGGGCCGAGTGAGGAGCTGGTGCGTTGCTGTACTACGTGCTCAAGTACGCCCTTCTGGGGCCGCTGCTCAAGCTGCTCTTCCGGCCGAGGATCGAGGGTCTCGAGCACGTCCCGGACGAGGGGGCGGCGATCGTCGCGGGCAACCATCTGTCCTTCTCCGACCACTTCCTGATGCCGGTGATGCTCAAGCGGCGCATCACCTTCCTCGCCAAGCAGGAGTACTTCACCGGGCCCGGCGTCAAGGGCCGGCTCACGGCCGCCTTCTTCCGCGCGGTCGGGCAGATCCCGGTGGACCGCTCCGGCAAGGAGGCCGGGCAGGCGGCGATCCGCGAGGGCCTCGGGGTGCTGGCCAAGGACGAGCTGCTGGGCATCTATCCGGAGGGCACCCGCTCGCACGACGGACGCCTCTACAAGGGCAAGGTCGGGGTCGCCGTGATGGCCATCAGGGCGGGGGTCCCGGTGATCCCCTGCGCGATGGTCGGCACCTTCGAGATCCAGCCGCCCGGCCAGGTGGTGCCGAAGATCCGGCGCGTCACCATCCGCTTCGGCGAGCCGCTCGACTTCTCCCGCTATGCCGGGATGGAGAACCAGAAGGCGGTGCTGCGGGCCGCCACCGACGAGCTGATGTACAAGATCCTGGAGCTGTCCGGCCAGGAGTACGTGGACCGGTACGCGGCCGAGGTGAAGGCCGAGGCAGCCGGAAAGTTCCCCAGGCTCCTCGGCTGACAGCGGATCCGCGCAGGGCACAATCGCCTGCCCCCGGCGATCACCGGGCCGTAGCGTCCGGTGCATGGGAAAGGGAACAGCGTTCGTCATAGGGGCAACGGGACAGATCGGGCGGGCCGCGGTGCGCGCGCTCGCCGAGGACGGATGGGAGGTGCGTGCCGCCTCGCGCGGCGGCGGAGGCGATCCGCAGTGGCCGGACGGAGTGCGTCCGCTCGCGCTCGACCGGGACGCGGAAGGGGAGCTGGCCGCCGCGCTCGGGGACGGCTGCGACGTCCTGGTGGACATGGTGGCGTACGACGGCGGCCACGCCCGGCAGCTGGCCTCGCTCGCGGACCGCGTCGGCTCGGCCGTGGTGATCTCCAGCGGGGCGGTGTACGAGGACGAGCGGGGCCGCAGCTTCGACACCCAGGGCGAGCCGGACGGCTCCCCGTGCTATCCGCTGCCGATCCCGGAGTCGCTGGCCACGGTCGCGCCGGGCGAGGGGACGTACGGTACGCGCAAGATCATGCTGGAGCGGGAGCTGCTCGCCTCGGCGCTGCCCTCGACCCTGCTGCGGGCGGGCGCGGTCCACGGACCCGGCTGCCGCGCCCCGAGGGAGCTGTTCTTCGTGAAGCGGGCACTGGACCGGCGGCCGGTGCGGGTGCTCGCGTTCGGCGGGGCGAGCCGCTTCCATCCGGCGCATGTCGCCAATATCGCCGAGCTCATCAGGCTGGCCGCGCTCCGGCCGGGTTCGCGGGTGCTCAACGCGGCCGATCCGCAGGCGCCGACGGTCGCGGAGATCGGCGCGGCGGTCGACGAGGTGCTGGGGGTGCGCGGCGAGACGGTGCTCCTCGACGGGGCACCGGAGGAGGGCAGCACGGTGGGCCTTACCCCGTGGAGCACGCCGCATCCGGTCGTCTACGACATGTCCGCGGCCGAACGGGAGCTGGGCTACCGGCCGGTGACCGGGTACGTGGAGTCGCTGCCCGCGACGGTCGCCTCGATCGCGGACCGGCTCGGGGGCGGCGACTGGCGGGAGGCGTTCCCGGCCATGGCCAAGTACGCGGACATGTTCGACTACGCGGCGGAGGACGCCTGGCTGGCGGCGCGGGGCTGAGGGGGAACGCGAGGGGGCGGCCGGAGTTCCCGGGCGCCCCCCGCTCAGCTGTCCTTCGGTGTTACGGCTTCGGCGTGGCGTGCGGGGCGCACGTCACATCGGCGCTGTCGACCTTGCCGGTCAGGAAGTAGGCCTCGACCCGCGTGTTGACGCACGGGTTGACCAGACCGGTCACGCCGTGCGAACCCGCGTCCTTCTCGGTGATCAGGCGCGAGCCCTTGAAGCGCTGGTGCAGCGAGACGGCGCCCTGGTACGGCGTGGCGGCGTCCCGGGTGCTCTGGACGATCAGGACGGGCGGCAGACCCTTGCCGGTCCGGACCTCGACCGGGGTCTGCTGCTTGGTCTGCCAGGTGGCGCACGGCAGGTTCATCCAGGCGTTGGCCCACGTCATGAACGGGTTGTTCTTGTTGAGCCGGGTGTTGTCCCGGTCCCACTTCTTCCAGCTGGTGGGCCACTTGGCGTCGGCGCACTCGACGGCGGTGTAGACCGCGTTGCCGTTCTCGGCGCTGATGTTGCCCTTGGTGTCCGACATGTCGGGCGCGGCGGCGTCGACCAGCGCCTGGGTGTCGCCCGCCACGTACTTGCTCCACGTCCGGGCGGTGGGCGCCCAGGAGGAGTCGTAGTACGGGGCGTTCTGGAAGTACGCGATGAGCTCGGCGGGGCCGACCACGCCGCCGATGGGGTTCTTCTTGGCGGCGGCGCGCAGCTTCACCCACTGCTGCTCGACCTTGGCCGCCGTGTCGCCGAGGTGGAAGGTCGCGTCGTTCTGGGCGACCCACTTCTCCCAGTCGCTCCAGCGGCCCTGGAAGGCGACGTCCTGGTTCAGGTTGGCCTGGTACCAGATGTTGTCGCGCGCCGGGTCGACGACGCTGTCGACCAGCATGCGGCGCACGTGCGAGGGGAACAGCGTGCCGTAGACCGCGCCCAGGTAGGTGCCGTAGGAGACGCCCAGGTAGTTGAGCTTCTTCTCACCGAGCGCGGCGCGGATGACGTCCAGGTCGCGGGCGGTGTTCGGGGTGGTCATGAACGGCAGCATCCAGCCGCTGCGTTCGGCGCAGCCGTCCGCGTACTCGGCGGCGAGCTTGCGCTGGGCGCGCTTGTCGGCCTCGCTGGAGGGCACCGGGTCGGCCTTGGGCGCCTTGACGAACTCCTGCGGGTCCACACAGGAGATCGGCGTCGAGTGGCCCACGCCGCGCGGGTCGAAGCCCACGAAGTCGTACGCCTTGGCGGTGGTGGCCCACAGGGGGTTCTTGCCCGTCACCCGGGTCGGGAAGCGCATGCCGGAGGCACCGGGACCGCCCGGGTTGTAGACGAGGGCACCCTGGCGCTCGGCCGGGGTGCCGGTGGAGGATATGCGGTCCACGGCGAGCTTGATCTGCTGGCCGTAGGGGTGGGCGTAGTCGAGCGGAACGCTGACGTAACCGCACTGGATCGGCTTGGCGAAGCCCCAGTCGGCCGGGCAGTCGGTCCAGGCGATGCCCTTCGTGGCGGCCCGCTCGGCGGCGAGCTGTACGCCGCGCGCCTCGGACGTGCCGTGGTGACGGCTTTCGGCGGTGGCCGCCGGTGCCGCTATCGCGCCGGCTATGAGCGTGCCCGCTATCAGAGTGCCGGCCGAACCGAGCACTGCGGTGCGTCTCAAGTCGTTCCTCCCCCAGATGAGGTGCGCCGCATCGGAGCGACGCGTTCCATGGTCTCGGGGGATCCTCGCGCCTTGGTGCCTGTCGAGAACAGGTCGTACTGGTGTTTCTTTACCGAACCGATAGGCGGGGAGCCGAGTCCCGCTGAGCGGTGCGGACTTCGTCGAGTACGCGCCGCAGCAGCCGGGCGTCCGGCGCCACGGCCGTCACCAGGAAGGCGGGCCCGGCCAGCGGAGTCAGCACCGCGCCCGCCCCGAGCACCCGCGCCTCGACGGGGTTTTCGGCCAGCCGCGGGTCGACGACCAGGAGTTGCCCCACCGCCCGGTGCCCGCCCAGGACCGCCGATCCATTCCAGCCACCGGGCGCGCCCGGCCCGTACGACAGCTCCTGGTCCAGCAGCGGGCGGCCCGCGCGGTGCACGGTGAGCCGGGTGGCGAGCGTGCCGGGGTCCTCGCCGTGGCGCCCGAGGATCTGCTCCTCGCGCAGGACGAGCCGCGCGTCGGGCGCGAGCTCGACCCGGGTGCGCATCCGCAGATCGCTGCCGCCCGCCGAGATCAACTGCTCGGGCAGCCAGTGCAGTTCGCCGCCGCCGGGGCCCACGGTCAGCCGCACGTCGTAGCGCGCGGCCTCCCCGGTGCGGCCGGGCAGGGCGATGGTGGCGGCGGCCGAGTCCACGGTGAGCCGGGCCCCGTCCCGCACCTCGGCCTCCACGGCGAGGCGGTCACCGCCGAGCGGGGCGCTCATCGCTCCGACGACGGTGACCCGGTGGCATCCGCCGGTGGCGCGGGTGCGGCGCAGCGCCAGCGGTCCCTCCCCCGCCAGCACGGGCAGGCCCTCGGGGGTGGCGACGATCCGCGCGGTGGCGCGCACTCCGGCGCCGGTGGTCATCCCTGCCACGCCGCGAGCTGGTCCCGTACCCAGGCGGCGACCGCGTCCACGCCGTCCTCGGACCGCAACGACTGGAAGACGACCGGCAGTCCGGCCCGCTGCCGCTCGGCGTCGCGGGCCATCCGCTCCAGGTCCGAGCCGACGTACGGGGCGAGGTCGGTCTTGTTGACGACGAGCAGGTCGGCCGTGGTGACCCCGGGGCCGCCCTTGCGGGGGATGTCGTCGCCGCCCGCCACGTCGATGACGAAGATCTGGGCGTCCACCAGGCCCTTGGAGAAGGTGGCGGTGAGGTTGTCGCCACCGGACTCGACCAGGATCAGGTCGAGCGGCCCGACCGCCTCCTCCAGGTCCTCCACGGCTTCGAGGTTGGCGGAGATGTCGTCGCGGATGGCGGTGTGCGGGCAGGCGCCGGTCTCCACCGCCTGGATCCGCTCGGGCGGCAGCACGGCGTTGCGCAGCAGGAACTCGGCGTCCTCGCGGGTGTAGATGTCGTTGGTGACGACGGCCAGCGAGAAGCGGTCCCGCAGGGACCGGCAGAGCGCGGCGACGGTCGCGGTCTTCCCGGACCCGACGGGCCCGCCGAGCCCGACGCGCAGCGCGCGCCGAGTCCCGTCGGGCCGGCGGGCGTCGGCGCTGAGCGCGGCGGGGCCGTCGTGGGAGTGGTCGAGATGCATGGGGCGGCTCCGGTTGGCGGCCGTCCGGCGGTCGCGGACGAGCTCGTGAAGGGCGGGTACGGGGGCGAGGCCCCGGGATTCGGGACGGGGTGGGAACAGGTACGGAGGGCGGGCGGGAAACGGACTACGACGCGAACAGCCGCACCGGCCAGGCCGCGTGCGCCTCGGCCATGACGTCGAGCAGCGGCGCCGAGGCCGCGGGCAGCACATCCACCCCCTCCTCGGCGGCCGAGGCCGCCCATCGCGCGGCCCGCGCCGCCACGGCGTCCAGCTCGGGCGCCAGCCGGGCGAGCACCCCCGTGGCGTCGAACGGATCGAGGCTCAGCAACCGCACCACCGCGGTGGCGGGGCCGCTGACGCACTCGTAGGCCACACAGTGCGCCGCGTCCTCGGCGCCCAGCCCCGCCGCCCGCGCCGCCAGCCCGAGCACGACCGGCTGATGGGCCCCGCGCGGCCGGGCCGCGGCGAGCGCGGCGAGCTCCTCGCCGGGCCAGGTGGCCCGGGCCGCCCGCATCATCTGCCGGCCGAGCCGGCGCGCGGTGGCCCGGAGCGCGGGAGAGGGGGTGCGGGCGTCGGCGGCCTCGTCGAGGGCGAGCGGATCGACGCCGAGGGCGGCTGCCGCGGCGAGCGAGGCGGAGACCAGCCCGGTCGTGTGCAGCCGCCCCCGGCAGAACTCCGCCAGATCGTCCGCGTCCCGGACACGCCCCGCCCGCACAGCGGGTTCGGCGCCTCCCGAGTGGGCGTGGCCGCCGGCCGGGAACCGGCCGTCGGCGAGGACGAGCAGGGCTGCGCGAGTCACGTGTCGGCCGCTTTCGGAACAGGCGTCGGGACGGGTGTCCGGACGGACATCGGGACGGGTACGGGGGCGGATGTCGGGGCGGGCGTCAGAACAGGAAGTACCGCTGCGCCATGGGCAGTTCGGCGGCGGGCGCCGGCTCGACCGTGTCGCCGTCGATGGTCACCGTGAAGGTGTCCGGGTCGACCCGGACGTCCGGCAGCGCGTCGTTCTCGCGCATGTCCGCCTTGCCCACCCGGCGGGTGCTCTTGATGGCGGTGAACCTCTTGTCCAGGCCCAGCCGTTCGGGCAGCCCGTCGTCGAGGGCCGCCTGCGCCACGAAGGTGAGCGAGTTGGCCGCGGGAGCCTTCCCGTACGCGCCGAACATCGGTCGGGGCAGGACCGGCTGGGGGGTGGGGATGGACGCGTTGGCATCGCCCATCTGCGCGTACGCGATCTGGCCGCCCTTGATGACCAGCTGCGGCTTGACCCCGAAGAACGCGGGCTCCCACAGCACCAGGTCCGCGAGCTTGCCCGGCTCGACCGAGCCGATCTCGTCGTCCAGACCCTGCGCGACCGCCGGGTTGATCGTGTACTTGGCGACATAGCGGCGCGCCCGGTGGTTGTCGGCGCGCCCGTCGCCCGGGAGCGCTCCCCGGCGCGCCTTCATGACGTGCGCGGTCTGCCACGTACGCAGGATGACCTCGCCGATGCGGCCCATCGCCTGGGAGTCCGAGGAGAGGATGGAGATGGCGCCCAGATCGTGCAGGATGTCCTCGGCCGCGATGGTCGAGGGCCGGATGCGCGACTCGGCGAACGCCAGGTCCTCCGGCACCGCCGGGTTCAGGTGGTGGCAGACCATCAGCATGTCGAGGTGTTCCTCGATGGTGTTGACGGTGTGCGGCCGGGTCGGGTTGGTGGAGCTCGGCAGGACATACGGCTCGGAGACCACGGTGATGATGTCGGGGGCGTGTCCGCCGCCCGCGCCCTCGGTGTGGTAGGCGTGGATCGAGCGGCCCGCGATGGCGGCGAGGGTGTCGCCGACGAAGCCGGCCTCGTTCAACGTGTCGGTGTGGATGGCGAGTTGGGCGCCGGTCTCGTCGCAGACGGACAGACAGGCGTCGATGACGGCCGGGGTCGCCCCCCAGTCCTCGTGGATCTTGAATCCGAGGGCGCCGCCGCGCAGCTGGGAGTGCATGGCCTCGCGCGACATCGTGTTGCCCTTGCCGAGCAGGCCGATGTTGACGGGCGCGTTCTCCAGGGCCGCGAACATCCGGGCCAGATGCCAGGGGCCGGGGGTGACGGTGGTGGCCTTGGTGCCCTCGGCCGGGCCGGTGCCGCCGCCGACGAGGGTGGTGATGCCCGAGGAGAGCGCCTGGTCGATCAGGGTGGGCGAGATGAAGTGGACATGGGTGTCCACCGCGCCCGCCGTGAGGATCTTCCCGTTGCCCGCGATGATCTCGGTCTCGGGACCGATGACGAGGTCCGGGTGGACGCCGTCCATGGTGTCGGGGTTGCCCGCCTTGCCGAGCGCGGTGATCCGGCCGTCCCTGATGCCGAGGTCGCCCTTGACGATCCCCCAGTGGTCGAGGACGACGACACCGGTGATCACGGTGTCGGGCGCGCCCTCGGCGCGGGTGGTGCGGGCCTGGCCCATGGACTCGCGGATCACCTTGCCACCGCCGAAGACGGCCTCGTCGCCCGCGCGTCCGGGGCCGCCGGCGCGGTCCTCCTCGATCTCGATCAGCAGCTCGGTGTCGGCGAGCCGGATGCGGTCGCCGGTGGTGGGGCCGAACAGGTCGGCGTGGACGGCACGGTGGAGCTCAGCCATCGAGGGGGCCTCCGATCGCGCCGCGCAGCCCGGGGACGACCCGGCGTCCGGTGAGGGGGACGAGTTCGACATCGACGGGGATGCCGGGTTCGAAGCGCACGGCGGTGCCCGCGGCGATGTTCAGCCGCAGCCCGCGGGCGGCGACGCGGTCGAAGTCCAGGCCGGGGTTGGCCTCGGCGAAGTGGTAGTGCGAGCCGACCTGGACGGGCCGGTCGGCGGCGTTGAGGACGGTCATCGTGGTGATCTCGCGGCCCTCGTTGATGCGTACGGGTCCGTCCGCGAACAGGATCTCTCCGGGGATCATGCGGCGCTCCCCCGTCAGACGATGGGCTCGTGGACGGTGACGAGCTTGGTGCCGTCCGGGAAGGTCGCCTCGACCTGTACGTCGTGGATCATCTCCGGGATGCCCGGCATGACCTCGTCGCGGGAGAGCACCTCGCGCCCGGAGACCATGAGTTCGGCCACCGTCCGGCCGTCGCGGGCGCCTTCGAGGATGTGCGAGGTGATGAGGGCGACGGCCTCGGGGTGGTTGAGCCGCACCCCCCGGGCGCGGCGCTTCTCCGCGACGTCCGCGGCCACATGGATGAGCAGTCTCTCCTGCTCGTGCGGCGTCAGTTGCACGCTTCCCACCTCACAGTCGTGCCCGGAACGGGGGAATCCCGTTCTCGACGCTGCGGGACCCTATCCAAGTTCAACACTCTGTTGACCTGGGGTTCCCTGCTCCACAGCGAGGCATTGCACGTTACGGCGGAAGTTTTTCCGGCTCGTTAACTCACGCTTTGCATATCCATGGCCAATGCATCCATCCGGACCGGCCCGATGCGGAGTCCCTCAGTCACCCGCGGGCGGCTGCCGGTGCTCGGCGGCGATGCCGAACCGGCGCCGTTCGCCGGGAGCGGACGGGACCTGGCGCACCGACGACACGGACCGGATCACCTGCTCCTCGGCCGGCTCCGCCGCGCCTTCGAGTCGTTCCAGGTCAGCGGCGGACACCAGGGCGACGAGGGGCTTGCCGTGCCGGGTCACGACGACGCGCTCCCCGCCGTACACCACGCGGTTGATCAGCTCGGCGAGCTCAGCTCGGGCTTGCGTCACCGGAATCTCATAGGCCATGCTCCCCATCATAACGGCCTGTACGTCCTGTACATTTTTTACAGACGACGGCCCGAGAGCCATGCCAGAGAAGAGGTACGTCATGCACGGCCCGTCCGCCCGCTACGTCCTGCCCGAGTTCTCCGAGCGCACCTCGACCGGGATCCGCACCCTCGATCCGTACTCCAAGCTCCTGGAGGAGCGGATCGTCCTCCTCGGCACCGCCGTCGACGACGCCGCGGCCAACGATGTGATGGCCCAGCTCATGCAGTTGGAGTACGCCGACCCCGACCGCGACATCTCGCTGTACATCAACTCCCCCGGCGGCTCGCTCACCGCGATGACGGCGATCTACGACACGATGCGGTTCATCACCTGCGACGTGGAGACCGTGTGCCTGGGCCAGGCCGCCTCCGCCGCGGCCGTGCTGCTCGCCGCCGGCGCCCCCGGCAAGCGGCTGACGCTGCCCGGCGCGCGGATCCTGATCCACCAGCCCTCGGTCGCCGAGCCGATCCAGGGCCGGCCGTCCGACCTGGAGATCCACGCCGCCGAACTGCAGCGCGGGCGCGCGCTGTTGGCCGGACTGCTGGCCCGGCACACGGGGAAGTCCGTCGAGCGGGTGGACGCCGACCTCGAACGGGACACCATCCTCGACGCCACCGCGGCGGCCGAGTACGGACTGGTCGACCACATCGTCACCGGCCGCCACAACTCGGCCGCCCCGCAGGGGAGGTAGCCGCCGTGCTGCCCGAACTCCCGCCGCTGCCCGCGCTGACACGCGCCGAGGCCGAGTTCATCGACGCCTACCTCGGCGCGCTCGACAGGCTGGGCCGGATCAATCCCACCCGGCACCGTGACACCTACGGCGCGCTGCGCTCCGCGCAGGCCCTCGTCGGGCGGGCGGTGGCGCTGCGCGACGCGCTGGCGGTCATGCACCGGCGCGGCGAGACGGAGTTGCACTCCGAGACGCTGGCGCGGGCGCTGCGGGTGCTCGACGGGGAGCGCCGCGCGGGCCGGGTCACGGTGCCGCCGCCGTCATCCGCGAGTTGACCGCAGGTGTCCGTGCACCCCGGCGCCGGTACGAGTCGGCGTCCCCCGTTCGCACCATCCGATGGTCCGAACGGCGTACCGGCGATATTGCTCCGTCTGCGCAGACACCGAACGGAATGAATCGTTCCGTCGCCGGTACGGCGCAGGTCGGACACCCCGTCAGGAGCCTTGAAACATCGATGTCCACCCGAACGGGTCAGTCGTGAGGAGCCTCACAAAACGCCGTTTCGGCTCGGAAATCCGACACTTGGTGGGTCAAGATCCCTACCGACGACAAGCCCCCGCCGCCGCGGCGGGGCGGTCCGGGCGGACGCCGAGTCCTGCCGCCGCACCCGGACGACTGGTCGAACGCACGGAACGGCAGGAGTGGAGGACCCAAGCAGTGCGGGGCCGCCGGGCAACCGGAGGCTCCTGGGGTTAAGCCGCGTGAGCGGCCGGGCATCTTCGCCAGTCCGAACCCGACAGGTCATCCTTCGCAGGCGGTTTGACGAAGGGTCGCGCATGTCTGCGCTGAATCACGTTCCGTCCCTGCTGACCCGAGTCGGGGCTGTCTCCGCCCTCACTCTCGCCGCCGTCGGCGGCACGATGCTGGCGCCGGGCGCCGGCAGCGAGGCGAGTGCCGCCACATCCGGCACGAAGGCGCTCAACGTCGCCGCCTCGAAGAAGGGCGCACCGTACAAGTACGGGGCCAGCGGCCCCCACCGCTTCGACTGCTCCGGGCTCACGGTCTACTCGTTCAAGCAGGCCGGCAAGAAGCTGCCCCGTACCTCCCAGCAGCAGTACAACAGCACCAGGCACATCTCCTCGTCCGCCCGCCAACGCGGGGACCTGGTGTTCTTCCACTCGGGCTCGAACGTCTACCACGTGGGGATCTACGCGGGGGACGGAAAGATATGGCACTCCCCCAAGACCGGGGCCGTGGTCCGGCTGGAGAAGATCTGGTCGAAGAGCGTCTGGTACGGGCGCGTGAGCTGACGTACGCGACACCGGGGCCGGTCGGCGCGGTGCGGGTGGGCACCACCCGCGCCGAGCGGCCCACGGGCCCCACGGGGGCGTCCGACGGGCGCTCCGGCTCAGCTCTGGACCGGCTCCGTCCACGGCAGCGCGATCCAGACGGTCTTCCCGCCCTCGGGTGTCGGGATGACCGACAGACGCCCCCCGCACTCGGCGGCGAGCCAGCGGATGATCACCATGCCCCGCCCGTTGTCCTGCTGGACGGCCGCCGGAAGCCGTTTCGGCCAGCGGGGGTGACTGTCGGTCACCCCGATGTGGAGCTGCTCCTCACGCTCCAGGCGCAGGTCCACGGTGAAGGTGGGCGACTGGCCGAGGGTGTGCTGCACGGCGTTGGTCGCCAGCTCGGAGACGATCAGCCGGATCGTGTCGGCGGTGTCGGCGTCCGACGGGAGACCCCACTCGGTGAGTACGCCGGCGACGTGCCTGCGGGCGGCGGAGACCGAGGCGGGATCGCTCGGCAGAGTGAGGGTTGATTCTTGGTGATCTGCCATGGCGACGCTGTCCCTTTCCCATCCGGACCGGCCTGCTGGACTCGCGGCGAGCGGACAAACACGAGGCCGGTCCGGACTTGTGCTTCGCGCCAGAGTGCCACTCATCGTGCCGCGGGATGCCCCGATCCACCGGGATGTGCATATATCTGTCGCTCAAAGCGGTGAACTCTGCGACGAACACCTGTATTTGGGCGCCACACTTGCCCATCACCCGCATCCCGGCCGGGTGGAAGGAGGCCGACATGTGGCACGGGCCCGCGGTACGCCGTCGCAAACTCGGCGAGGAACTGCGCCGGCTGCGCTCCGCGGCCGGCCTCACGAGCGGTGGGGTCGCCGGGCAACTGGGCTGGCACCAGTCGAAGGTGAGCCGGATCGAGACCGGCCGCAGCGGGGTGCGGGCCGCCGACGTGGCCCGCCTGCTTGAGGTGTACGGGGTGGACGACCCGGGGCTGCGGGCGCTGCTGGAGGCGCTGGCGGGCGCGGGGGACGGGGGCGGCGACCAGTGGTGGCAGGCCTACCGGGGGCTGCTGCCGCCGCAGTACCGGGACTTCATCAGTCTGGAGTCACAGGCGTCGGCCGCGCGCACCCTGGAGTTGTCGGTGGTGCCGGGACTGCTCCAGACACCGGAGTACGCCCGCGCGGTGACCCGGGCGGCCCTCGGCGAGCTGGACGCGGCGCGGGTGGACTCCCTGGTGGAGGTACGCCTGGCACGCCAGGAGGTGCTGCGGGCGGATCCGCCGCTGGAGCTGAGCGCGGTGGTGGACGAGGCGGCGCTCCACCGCGAGGTGGGCGGCGCGGCGGCGATGCGGCGGCAGCTGCGCCATCTCCTGGAGGCGGCCCGGCTGCCGCAGGTCCGGTTGCGGGTGCTGCCTTTCAGTAGCGGTGGCCATATCGGGCTCTCCGGTTCTTTCATTATCTTCTCCTTTCCGCACATTTCCGATCTGGACGTTGTCGTTATCGACCACTTGACGAGTAGCCTCTATCTCGAACGGAGAGAAGACCTTGAGGCGTACAGCGCCGCGTTCCACACGGTCGAGGCGCAGGCCCTCTCGTTCGAGGAATCAATGAATCTCATCGCCGTGATGGCTGACGGCGTGTAAGGGAGGCATGGTGCCCGTACCCCCCACGCATGTACCTTCCAGCACTTCTCTGAACGGTGCGAAATGGCGGCGCAGCAGCCGTAGTACAGGAATGAACAATTGCGTCGAGGCCGCATTCCTCGACGCCGGACTGCTCGCCGTCCGCGATTCCAAGCGAATCGCCGGACCCGCGCTGCTCTTCGGAGCGCGGGCCTGGCGCGGCTTCGTCGCCGGTCTGCCCGTCGACCCCGACGAGGCGCCCCACTGCGGGAGTTGAGTGTGCGAACGGGGGACTAGGCGGTGGGCGCGGTCCGCAGGATCGTGTCCACCGCCCACTGGACCTGCTGCTCCGTCAGATCGGCCCGGGCGGTGAGCCGCAGCCGGGAGATGCCGTCCGGCACCGACGGCGGCCGGAAGCACCCCACCGCCAGACCCGCGCCCCGGCAGTCGGCCGCCCAGGCCACCGCCCGCTCCGGCGAGGGCGCCCGCACCGACACCACGGCCGCGTCCGGGCGCGCCGCCCGAAGACCCGCGGCCGTCAGCCGCTCGTACAGCTCGGCCGCCACGGCACGGGCCCGGCCGGCCCGCTCGGGCTCGGCCTCCAGGAGACGCAGCGCCGCCAGCGCGCCCCCCACCGCCGCGGGCGCGAGCCCGGTGTCGAAGATGAACGTTCGGGCGGCGTTGACCAGGTGCCGGATGACCCGGGCCGGGCCCAGGACCGCGCCGCCCTGGCTGCCCAGCGACTTCGACAGGGTGAGGGTGGCCACCACGTCCTCGGCGCCCGCGAGCCCGGCGGCGTGCAGCGCGCCCCGCCCGCCCTCGCCGAGCACCCCGAGGCCATGGGCGTCGTCCACCACCAGGGCCGCACCGGACTCCCGGCAGGCGGCGGCGAGCCCGGGCAGCGGGGCGGCGTCGCCGTCCACCGAGAAGACCGAGTCGCTCACCACCAGCGCGGGCCCGCCGTGGGCGTCCAGGGCCTTGCGCACGGCCTCGGGGTCGGCGTGCGGGACCACCTCGGTGCCGGCCCGTGCCAGCCGGCAGCCGTCGACGATCGAGGCGTGGTTGCCCGCGTCGGAGACGATCAGCGTGTCCCGCTCGCCGAGCGCGGTCAGCGCGGCGAGGTTGGCCGCGTACCCGGAGGAGAAGACGAGTGCCGCCTCGAAGCCGCAGAACCGGGCGAGCGCCTCCTCCAGCTCGGTGTGGAGCGCGGTGGTGCCGGTGACCAGCCGCGAGCCGGTGGCGCCGGCGCCCCAGCGCAGCGCGGCGTCGGCGGCGCCCCGGGTGACCGCCGGATGCCGGGTGAGCCCCAGGTAGTCGTTGCTCGCCAGGTCCAGGAGGTCCTGGTCGGCGGCGCGCGACCGCAGCACCCGTACGAGACCGGCGCGCTCGCGCCGCTCGGTCGCTCCGTCGATCCAGTCGAATGGCGCTCGGGGCATGGTGGAGATCCCTTTTGTAGGCAGCGCACAGACCTTATTCCGCCGCGGACGGGGTCAGGGTGTGGCGATACACACACCTTCAGGGAGCGCAGTTGTACGATCCCTCCTTGGCTGGAAGCGGGGTCTTGGGCAAGGATCGGCGCCATGGACCTGCTGAACACGCTGGTGGACAAGGGGCTGCGGCGCGAGCTGCCGAGCCGTGAAGAGGCGCTCGCCGTACTGGCGACCTCCGACGAGGAACTGCTCGACGTGGTGGCCGCCGCCGGAAAGGTGCGCCGGCAGTGGTTCGGGCGCCGGGTGAAGCTGAACTACCTGGTGAACCTGAAGTCCGGGCTGTGCCCGGAGGACTGCTCGTACTGCTCGCAGCGGCTGGGCTCGAAGGCCGAGATCCTCAAGTACACCTGGCTGAAGCCGGACGAGGCGTCCAGGGCCGCCGCCGCCGGTGTCGCGGGCGGCGCCAAGCGCGTCTGCCTGGTGGCCAGCGGGCGCGGCCCGACCGACCGCGACGTGGACCGCGTCTCGCAGACCATCGAGGCGATCAAGGAGCAGAACGAGGGCGTCGAGGTGTGCGCCTGCCTCGGTCTGCTCTCCGACGGCCAGGCCGAGCGGCTGCGTGCGGCGGGCGCCGACGCGTACAACCACAACCTCAACACGTCCGAGGGGACGTACGGGGACATCACGACCACCCACACCTACGCCGACCGCGTCGACACCGTGCAGAAGGCGCACGGCGCCGGGCTCTCCGCCTGCTCCGGTCTGATCGCGGGCATGGGCGAGAGCGACGAGGACCTGGTCGACGTGGTCTTCGCGCTGCGCGAGCTCGACCCGGACTCGGTGCCGGTCAACTTCCTCATCCCGTTCGAGGGCACCCCGCTCGGCAAGGAGTGGAACCTCACCCCGCAGCGCTGTCTGCGCATCCTGGCGATGGTCCGGTTCGTCTGCCCGGACGTCGAGGTGCGCCTCGCCGGCGGCCGTGAGGTGCATCTGCGCACGATGCAGCCCCTCGCCCTGCACCTGGTCAACTCGATCTTCCTCGGCGACTACCTCACCAGTGAGGGCCAGGAGGGCAGGGCCGACCTGGAGATGATCGCGGACGCCGGCTTCGAGGTGGAGGGCGCGGGCACCACCACCCTGCCCGAGCACCGCGCCGACGCGATCGCCGCCGCGGGCTGCGGCTCGCACGCGGCGAGCGGCTGCGGTTCGCACGAGGGCGGCGGCTGCGGTTCGCACGAGGGTGCCGGCTGCGGCCCCTGCGGCGGGAGCGCCCCGGCCGCGGCGGAGGTCCCCGAGGCGCGTACGGACCTGGTGGCGGTGCGCCGCCGGGGTGCCGGAACGGACCTCGCCCCCAATGCCTGATCCGCTCTACGGCGTCGCCGAGCTGCGGGCGCTGGACCGCCGGCACGTCTGGCACCCCTACGGCCCCATGCCGGGCCGCCAGGAGCCGCTGGTCGTGGAGTCCGCGGCCGGGGTCCGGCTGCGCCTGGCCGAGGAGAGCGAGGGACAGCGCGAGCTCGTCGACGGCATGGCCTCCTGGTGGTCGGCGCTGCACGGCTACAACCACCCGGCCCTGAACGCCGCCGCGCACGCGCAGCTGGACCGGATGAGCCATGTGATGTTCGGCGGGCTCACCCACGAGCCCGCCGTGCGGCTCAGCGTCAAGCTCGTGGAGATCACCCCCGAGCCGCTCCAGCACGTCTTCCTCAGCGACTCGGGCTCGGTCTCGGTCGAGGTCGCCATCAAGATGTGCCTGCAGTACTGGAAGTCGGCCGGGCGCCCGCGCAAGCAGCGCCTGCTGACCTGGCGCGGCGGCTACCACGGCGACACCTGGCAGCCGATGTCGGTGTGCGACCCGGACGGCGGTATGCACTCCCTGTGGTCCGGCCGCCTGCCGGAGCAGGTCTTCGCGGACGCGCCCCCCACCGGGTACGACGCGGAGCCGGACGAGGCCTACGTACGCCATCTGCGCGAGACCGTCGCGCGCCACGCCGACGAGGTGGCGGCGGTGATCGTGGAGCCGGTGGTGCAGAACGCGGGCGGGATGCGGTTCCACTCCCCCGGCTATCTGCGGGTGCTGCGCGAGCTGTGCGACGAGCACGACGTGCTGCTGGTGTTCGACGAGATCGCCACCGGCTTCGGCCGTACCGGCACGCTCTTCGCCTCCGAGCACGCCGCCGTCGCGCCCGATGTGCTGTGCGTGGGCAAGGCGATGACCGGCGGTTACCTCTCGATGGCCGCGACGCTGTGCACCACACGGATCGCCGAGGGCATCTCCTCGGGCGAGGTCCCGGTCCTGGCGCACGGGCCCACCTACATGGGCAACCCGCTGGCCGCGTCCATCGCCTGCGCCTCGATCGACCTGCTGCTCGCCCAGGACTGGCAGGCGGAGATCAAGCGCCTGGAGACGGGGATGCGCGAGGGGCTGGGCGCCTTCGCGGACGCGCCCGGCGTCAAGGACGTCCGCGTCCTCGGCGCCATCGGCGTCGTCCAGCTCGACCACGAGGTGGACGTCGCGGCGGCGACCCGGGCGGCGGTCCGCGAGGGCGTGTGGCTGCGCCCGTTCCGCGACCTCGTCTACACGATGCCGCCCTATGTGATCGGTGACGAGGACCTGGCGCGCATCTGCCGTGCCGTGGGCGCTGCGGCTCGGGAGGGCTGAGATGACGGTACTGGTAGTGAGCGGTACGGGCACGGAGATCGGCAAGACGGTCGTCACCGCCGCCGTCGCCGCGGTGGCCCGCGCCGCCGGGCGCTCGGTCGCCGTCCTCAAGCCCGCCCAGACCGGGGTCGCGCCCGGCGAGCACGGGGACGTGGCGGAGGTGCGGCGCCTGGCGGGCGACGACATCACCGGCGCCGAACTCGCCCGCTTCCCCGACCCGTTGGCCCCCAACACGGCGGCCCGGCGGGCGGGGATGCGTGCCGTACGGCCCGAGGAGGTCGCCGAGGCGGCCGAGAAGCTGGCCACCGAGCACGATCTGGTCCTGGTGGAGGGCGCGGGCGGGCTCCTGGTCCGCCTCGACGACGAGGGCGGCACCCTCGCGGACGCGGCCCGGCTGCTCGCCGCGCCCGTCCTGGTCGTCACCCCCGCCGGTCTCGGCACGCTGAACATGGCGGCGCTGACCGGCGAGGCGCTGCGGGCCCGGGGCCTCGCCTGCGCGGGCCTGGTCGTGGGCAGCTGGCCCGCCGAACCGGACCTTGCCTCCCGCTGCAACCTGGCGGACCTGCCGGAGTCCTCGGGCTCGCCGCTGATCGGGCTGGTACCGGAAGGCGCCGGACGGCTCCCGGCCGCGGACTTCCGGGCCGCGGCGCCGAGTTGGCTCGGCCCGGAGCTCGGCGGTCACTGGAGGCTGTGATGGCGGTCTTACGGGCACGGCTGCGCCAGACCGTCGTCGACTGCGCCGCGCCGGACCGCCTGGCCCGGTTCTGGGCGGCGCTGCTCGGCGGCAACCCGGTGGTCCGCGACGCGGGCTGGACGTACCTCGACGCGCCGGGCACCGCGCGGCTCGCCTTCCAGCGGGTGCCGGAGGCGAAGGCGGGCAAGAACCGGCTCCACTTCGACCTCGCGGTGGAGGACGTCGCCCGCGCCCGGGCCGCCGCGGTGCGCCTGGGCGCGCGGCCGGTGGGCGGCACCGTCACGGACGCCCAGGGCTCGTTCCAGGCGATGCGCGACCCGGAGGGGAACGAGTTCTGCTTCGTGAGCGGGTGACGTGCCGCGGGCCGGGGTGCGGCAGGGCCGGGGGCGGGTGACGCGGGGCCGGAGCGGGGACAATCCCGGTGTCCGCCCCGCCCGTTCTCCGCCCGTGGTTGGAGGGTCCCCATGGAGCAGCCCGCCAAGATCGCTCCGGACGCCGTGCACCATCCCCTGTTCGCCCGCTTCTACGGCCGGTTCAGCGAAGGCGCCGACCGAAGAGCGGGTCTGGCCGCCCACCGCCGTGAACTGCTGGCCGGGCTCTCCGGCCGGGTGATCGAGATCGGCGCGGGCAACGGCCTCAACTTCCCGCACTACCCGGGCACCGTCTCCGAGGTGGTCGCCATCGAACCCGAGCGCGGGCTGCGGGCACCGGCCGTCCGGGCGGCGCTGCGCGCGGACGTGCCGGTCGACGTGGTGCCCGGGGCAGCCGAGGCGCTGCCGGTCAAGAGCGAGGCGTTCGACGCGGCCGTCGTCTCGCTCGTCCTGTGTTCCGTACGGGATGTGCCGCGCTCGCTGGCCGAGATCCGCCGGGTCCTGCGCCCCGGCGGCGAGCTGCGCTTCTTCGAGCACGTCCGGGCCGAGAGCGGCGTGCTCCCGGCCGTCCAGCGGGTGGCGGACCGGACCCTGTGGCCGCTGCTGTTCGGCGGGTGCCACACCTCGCGCGACCCGGTCGCGGCGATCGAGGCGGCCGGTTTCGAGCTGACCGGGGTCCGCCGGCTGCGGCTGCCCGAGAACGGTCCGAGCCACCCGGCCTCACCGTGCGTCCTGGGCGCGGCCCGGCGCCCCGATCTCGGCTGACCCCGCCCGGCGCCGCCCCGGCGGCCCGGAACTCCTGCTGCCGCCGGATGGCCCGGAGCCGGTCCGCGCCCCTACTCTCGTATGCCGTAACGGAGTCGGTCCAGCCACGACGCAACGACCCGGGAGGCGGCCTTGTCCACAGCTGCAGCGGCGACGGAAGGGGCCGCCGCGCGGGCCCGGGCGCTGACCAAGGCGTACGGCACGGGCGAGACGGCCGTCCTGGCGCTGGACTCGGTCGACGTGGACATCGCGCGTGGCCGGTTCACCGCGGTCATGGGCCCCTCGGGCTCGGGCAAGTCCACGCTGATGCACTGTCTGGCCGGGCTCGACACCGTCTCGGCGGGGCAGGTGTGGCTGGGCGACACCGAGATCACCGGGCTCCGGGAGCGGGAGCTGACCCGGCTGCGCCGGGACCGTGTCGGCTTCATGTTCCAGTCGTTCAACCTGCTGCCGACGCTGACCGCCGCCGAGAACATCACGCTGCCCATGGACATCGCCGGGCGCAAACCGGACCAGGAGTGGCTGGACCGGGTCATCGACACGCTCGGGCTGCGCGACCGGCTGCGGCACCGGCCCGCCCAGCTCTCCGGCGGCCAGCAGCAGCGGGTGGCCTGCGCGCGGGCACTGGCCTCCCGCCCGGAGCTGATCTTCGCGGACGAGCCCACCGGCAACCTCGACTCACGCGCCGGCGCCGAGGTGCTCACCTTCCTGAGGGAGGCCGTGGACGGGCTGGGGCAGACGGTCGTCATGGTCACCCACGACCCGGTCGCGGCGAGCCGCGCCGACCTGGTGCTCTTCCTGGCCGACGGGCGGATCGTGGACGAGATGCCGGCCCCGACGGCCGAAGCGGTACTGGACCGGCTGCGGCTCTTCTCGGGTGGCGTCGGCACGGACACGGCGTCGCCGGGGCACGACGGACCGGCGGACGGCCGGTAGACCGGGCGACGGCCGGAAGAGCGGGCGACGGCCGGTGTGGGCCCCCGCGGCGGGGGCACCCTGTTGACCCCGGGGCCTCTCCAGACTGCCCGGCCCCTCAGCCACCCCACACCACCACTTTGCCAATGCTTTACCATGGGGGTCACCAACCCCCGACTGAAAGGTGTGAGCGTCCGCCCATGGGCGAGCCTCCCAGTACCCGTCCCCGTACCGGTACACGACATCGCGCGATCCTCCTGACCCTGCCCGATCATGGGACGGAGGTGAACCGATGACCGAAGTGCTTCTGCTCGTGGTGGCCGTGCTGCTGTCGCTGGCCTGCGGGGCCTTCGTGGCGGCCGAATTCTCCCTCACCACCGTGGAGCGCGGCGAGCTGGAGCGGGCCGTCGAGAACGGCGAGCGCGGCGCGAGCGGCGCCCTCAAGGCCGTGCGCAGCCTCACCTTCCAGCTCTCCGGCGCGCAGCTCGGCATCACCGTCACCAACCTGGTGATCGGCATGCTCGCCGAGCCCTCCATCGCCAAGCTGATCAGCGGACCCCTCGGCTCGCTCGGCCTGTCGGGCTCCATGGCCCGCTCGGTCGCGCTGGTCCTCGGCACCGCCCTGTCGACGGTCTTCCTGATGGTCGTCGGCGAGCTCGTCCCCAAGAACTGGGCGATCTCCTCGCCGCTGGCGGTGGCCAAGGTCGTGGCCACGCCGCAGCGCGTCTTCAGCGCCGCCTTCCGCCCCTTCATCAGCCACCTCAACAACACCGCCAACCGCCTGGTGCGCCGCCTCGGCATGGAGCCCGCCGAGGAGCTGGCCTCCGCCCGCAGCCCGCAGGAGCTGGTCGCGCTGGCCCGCCACTCCGCCAAGCAGGGCGCCCTCGAAGCGGACACCGCCGAGCTCTTCGTCCGTACGCTCAGCCTCGCCGAACTCGACGCCGAGAACGTGATGACGCCCCGCGTACAGGTCACCGCCCTGGAGGTGCACGCCACCGCGGAGGACGTCGCCAACGCCACGCGCGCGACCGGCCTGTCGCGCTTCCCCGTCTACCGGGGCAGCCTCGACACCATCGTCGGCATCGCCCACATCAAGGACGTCCTCGCCATCCCCACCGAGCAGCGGCTGCGCCACCCGGTCACCGAGCTGCTGCGCGAGCCGCTGCTCGTACCCGCGACACTGACCGTGGACCGGCTCCTCGACCAGCTGTACGGGCGGCGGACCATGGCCGTCGTCATCGACGAGTACGGCGGTACGGCCGGCGTCGTCACCATGGAGGACATCGTCGAGGAGGTCGTCGGCGAAGTACGCGACGAGCACGACCCGCACGAGACGTCCGACCTGGCCCGGGCCGGTGAGGACGCCGACGGACGCATCCTCTACTCGGCCGACGGCGCCGCCCGCACCGACCAGCTGGAGGTCATCGGCCTGCGTGTGCCGGAGGGCCCGTACGAGACGCTGGCGGGCCTGGTCGCCACCGGTCTCGGCCGTATCCCGGCCCTAGGCGACACCCTGGAGCTGGGCGGCTGGCGGCTCGACGTGGTCGACGCGTCCGGCCGCCGCGCCGCCCGCGTCCTGCTGCACGCCCCGCTGCCCGGCGACGGGGACGCGGACGCGGAGGGCGACGACGCGGGGTCCGGACACCGCCGCCGCCGGGAGCACCGGGGCGCCGGGCACCGTGAGCACGGCGGTACGCGACGGGGCCGGGCCGAACGGCGTGAGGCCCGCCGGGCTTCCGCCGACCGCGACGGCGCCACCGCCCGCGACCTGCGGGATTCCCACGACGAGGGGGCCGGCCGATGACCGCCGTCCAGTTGCTGATCGGTCTGGCGACGCTGGTCGTCAACGCCTTCTTCGTCGGCGCCGAGTTCGCGCTGATCTCGGTGCGCCGCAGCCAGATCGAACCGCTCGCCGAGCAGGGCAACCGCCGTGCGCGCAGCGTGATCTGGGGGCTGGAACACGTCTCCGCGCTGATGGCGGCGGCGCAGTTGGGCATCACGCTGTGCACCCTGGTGCTCGGTGTGGTCGCCGAGCCCGCCATCGAGCATCTGCTGGAGCCGGTGTTCCACCTGATCGGGGTGGCGGAGGCCGCGGCGCGTCCGGTCTCCTTCTTCATCGCCCTGGCCCTCGCCACCTATCTCCACATGCTGCTCGGCGAGATGGTGCCGAAGAACATCGCGCTGGCCGAACCTGCCAGGATCGCGCTGCTGCTCGGGCCGCCCCTGGTGACGCTCGCCCGTGCGCTGCGCCCGGTGATCTTCGCCATCAACGCCTTCGCCAACACGCTGCTGAAGCTGTTGCGGGTGGAGACGAAGAACGAGGTCGCGGCGACGTTCTCCGACGACGAGCTGGCCCGGATGGTCCGGGACGCGGGCGACGCCGGGCTGCTCGACGACCGGGCCGCCGAGCGGCTGCACGACGCCCTTGAGCTGGGGCGGCGCCCCGTCCAGGACGTGGTCGTGCCGCTGGAGAAGGTGGTGCACACCCCGGTGGGCACGACCCCCGAGCAGCTGGAGCGGCTCGCCGCGCTCTCGGGCTTCTCCCGCTTCCCGGTCGTGGACACCGGCAACCGCATCCTCGGCTATCTGCACGTCAAGGACGCGCTCGACGCCATGCCGCGCGATGTCCCGTTCCCGGTGACGGCGCTGTGGCCGATCGCCCGGGTACGGACCTCGACACCGCTCGACGACGCACTGACCGCCATGCGCCGCAGCCGTACGCACCTCGCGGCGGTGCTCGACGACGACGGACGGCCGGCGGGGCTGCTGGCCATGGAGGACGTCCTGCGCGAGCTGGTCGGCACACCGGACACGGCCTAGCCGAGTGGTGTCCCCCGGGGCCGTGTCCCCCGGGGCCGCTCACACAGCGGGCTTGGGGGCGGCTTCGGTCCCCGGCGCCGCGGCCACCGGCTTGGCGGGGGCGTCCGGCTCCGTGGTCTCGGTGAGGCCCGGGCCCGGCCGCCCCAGACCGGACGAGCCGATGGCCATCAGCACGGACGCCACCGTGGCCAGCCCCGCGGTGGCGAGCGCCGCCTTCCAGTCCACGTCGAACAGATTGGTCGCCCCGGCCGTCAGGACCGCCGCGAGCGACTGCGCGAACGTACGGATAGCCCGCTCGGCAGTCGCCTTCCAGAAGGCTTTGGTGAACATGGAACGCTCGCTTTCTCGTGCGTGATCGCGTGGTCGCGTGGTCGCGTGTTGGTCTGTGGTGTGAACTGTGTCGTGACCCGCGTCGTAGTCTGCGGGGTCAAGTGGTCCGAACTGAAACAGAATTGAGGCACGGGGGCGCGGGGCCACGGGGGCAGATGAGTGTTCCCGGCATACCGCGGAACGCCCCGCGCCGACAGGGCCCGCGCGACCCGGACCTGCCGAGTCCACGCCCCGGGCGCACGCGCGGCGCCGCACCGGCCCGGAAAACATGGGCCGGGCTGCGCTCGGCGGCCAAGAGCCAGGCGCCACAACAGCCGCGGCGATAACCAGGTGCCGGGTGGGGGGGCGCCGGGTGCCGGACGCCGGGTGCCGGGTGGGGGTGCCAGGTGCCGGGTGGGGGCGTCGGGTGCCAGGTGCCGGCCATGGACGCCGAGGCCCGGGCGATCGGCTACGTGCCCCGGCGCCGACCCTGGGGCGGGCACCGACGCGGGTCAGTACGCTGCCGCGGCCGGCAAACCGTCGGACAAGACGTCGTCGTCACCGGCGTCCCCCGCGACGACCAGCCCCGCCGAACCCGGCACCCAAGCCCCCGCCGAAACCCCCGCCACGGCTTCCGCCCACCCCTGTTCCGGCGCCCCGCCCATACGTTTCCCCCTCGCCCTTTCCACCCGGACCGCGTGACACTACCGCGCGGTACGATCGCTCCGCCATGGAGATGAATGCCAGCTACACCAGCTTTGTCGCGCTCGGTGACTCCTTCACCGAGGGCATGTCCGACCTCCTGCCCGACGGTTCCTACCGCGGCTGGGCGGACCTGCTCGCGGCCCGGCTCGCCGCCCGGACGCCCGGCTTCCGCTACGCCAATCTCGCCATACGCGGCAAGCTCATCGGCCAGATCGTCGACGAGCAGGTCCAGCCCGCCGCCGCGATGCGGGCGGACGTGGTGACCCTGGTGGGCGGCCTGAACGACACACTGCGCCCCAAGTGCGACATGGGCCGGGTGCGCGGGCTCCTCACCGAGGCCGTCGAGACGCTGGCGCCGTCCTGCGGGCAGCTCGTCCTGATGCGCAGTCCCGGCCGCAACGGCCCGGTCATGGAACGCTTCCGCCCCCGTATGGAAGAGCTCTTCTCCCACATCGAAGACCTCGCCGCCAAGCACAACGCCCTCGTCGTCGACCTGTACGGCGCGGCCGTGCTCGGCGACCCGCGGCTGTGGGACGTCGACCGGCTCCATCTGACCGGCGAGGGCCACCGCCGGGTGGCCGAGGCGGTCTGGCAGAAGCTCGGCCTTCCCCCCGAGGACGACTGGCTCGCCCCGCTGTCGAACGGGCCGCGCCCGCGCTGGGCGTCGCGCCGGGTGGCCGACGCGCGGTTCGCCCGGCAGCACCTCGCCCCGTGGATCGGCCGCCGCCTCACCGGCAGGTCCTCGGGCGACGGCCGCCTCGCGAAGCGCCCGGAGCTGCTGCCGTACGACCTCACTCCGCCCGTGGCGGACGGACCGGGGACGACGTCCGGCGACGTGACCGCGCTCTCGTAGCAAGCCACAAACCGGACCGGGGCGCTGGCCTGCAGAAATCGCCAGTAGAATCTGGACACGTGACTGCTGTGTCTGCGAAGCCTCGCATCCCCAATGTCCTGGCCGGCCGCTACGCCTCCACGGAGCTGGCCGTCCTCTGGTCCCCCGAGCAGAAGGTGAAGCTGGAGCGTCAGCTCTGGCTCGCCGTGCTGCGCGCGCAGAAGGACCTCGGGATCGAGGTGCCGGACGCCGCCCTCGCCGACTACGAGCGCGTACTCGATCAGGTCGACCTCGCCTCGATCGCCGAGCGCGAGAAGGTCACCCGCCACGACGTGAAGGCGCGGATCGAGGAGTTCAACGCCCTCGCCGGGCACGAGCAGGTCCACAAGGGGATGACCTCCCGCGACCTGACGGAGAACGTCGAGCAGCTCCAGATCCGGCTCTCCCTGGAGCTGATGCGCGACCGGACCGTGGCCGTCCTCGCCCGGCTCGGCAAGCTCTCCGGTGAGTACGCGGAGCTGGTCATGGCGGGCCGCTCGCACAACGTCGCCGCGCAGGCCACCACCCTGGGCAAGCGCTTCGCCACCGCCGCCGACGAGCTCCTCGTCGCCTACGGCCGCCTGGAGGAGCTGCTCGCCCGCTACCCGCTGCGCGGTATCAAGGGCCCCGTCGGCACCGCCCAGGACATGCTCGACCTGCTCGGCGGCGACGCCTCCAAGCTCGCCGAGCTCGAACAGCGCATCGCCGGTCACCTCGGCTTCGCCCACGCCTTCACCTCCGTCGGGCAGGTCTACCCCCGCTCCCTCGACTACGACGTCGTCACCGCCCTGGTACAGCTCGCCGCCGCACCCTCCTCGGTCGCCAAGACGATCCGTCTGATGGCCGGACACGAGCTGGTCACCGAGGGCTTCAAGCCGGGCCAGGTCGGCTCGTCCGCGATGCCGCACAAGATGAACACCCGCTCCTGCGAGCGCGTCAATGGCCTGATGGTCATCCTGCGCGGCTACGCCTCGATGACCGGCGAGCTCGCCGGCGACCAGTGGAACGAGGGCGACGTCTCCTGCTCGGTCGTCCGCCGGGTCGCGCTGCCCGACGCGTTCTTCGCCTTCGACGGTCTGCTCGAGACCTTCCTCACCGTGCTCGACGAGTTCGGCGCCTTCCCCGCCGTCGTGGCCCGCGAGCTGGACCGCTACCTTCCCTTCCTCGCCACCACGAAGGTGCTGATGGCGGCGGTACGCGCCGGGGTCGGCCGCGAGGCCGCGCACGAGGTCATCAAGGAGCACGCCGTCGCCTCCGCGCTCGCCATGCGCGAGCAGGGCGCCGAGCGAAACGAACTCCTCGACAAGCTGGCCGCCGACGACCGTATGCCGCTCGACCGTGCCCAGCTCGACGCCCTGATGGCCGACAAGCTGTCCTTCACCGGCGCCGCCGGTGACCAGGTCGCCGCTCTGGTCTCCCGTATCGAGGAGATCGTCAAGCAGCACCCGACCGCCGCCGCGTACACTCCGGGTTCGATCCTCTGACCCGGCCCCGGGCCGACGACGTCACGGACGGGACCACACGATGACTCCCGAGGAACTCCAGGCCGCTCGCGACAACGTCATTCCCGACGTGGTCGCGGGCGGTCTGTCCGTGCTCTTCTGCGGCATCAACCCCGGTCTGATGTCCGCCGCCACCGGCCACCACTTCGCCCGTCCGGGCAACCGCTTCTGGCCGGTCCTGCACCTTTCGGGCTTCACCCCGCGCCGACTGAAGCCCTCCGAGCAGAACGAACTGCTCACCTACGGCCTCGGCATCACGAACGTCGTCGCCCGGGCGAGCGCCCGGGCCGACGAGCTGAGCGCCGAGGAGTACCGCGAGGGCGCCCGTATCCTCACCGCCAAGGTCGAACGGCTCCGCCCGCGCTACCTCGCCGTGGTCGGCGTCACCGCCTACCGCACCGCCTTCGACGACCGCAAGGCCCGCATAGGCCCCCAGACCCGCACCATCGGCGACACCCGCGTCTGGGTCCTGCCCAACCCCAGTGGTCTGAACGCCCATTGGACGGCGGAGACGATGGCCGAGGAGTTCGCCCGCCTACGAACGGCGGCGCAAGCGCAACCAAACCCGACAGACGGCTAGCGGGGGAGGCTGACGGGGCCAGCGGCAGACGGCTGGCGGCTGGCGGCGGCCATCTCGCCCCCGGCCCAGCGGGTGCGCCGCGCCCCCAGCGCCGCGGCCACCAGCACTGCTGAGCTCCCAACCCCCTGCCCACTTCTCCTCACCTGGCTGCTTCCGGCCCCCGCCTCCGCAGACGGATGTCCGTGTCCATCGCATAGCTCTGTGTCCAGGTGCGGCCCGCGTCCGACTTCCAGGTGACATGTGCCGTCGAGATCGCCCTCTCGACCTTCACCCGGTCGACGGTCATCGACCGGTCGCCGTCCCGTACGTCACCCCGGCGCAGGTCCTGCGCCTTGACCGACACGGGCTCGCTCGGGGCCACATTCTCCGCCTCGTCCGCCGCCCGCACCAGCGCCGCCGCCAGCTCCCGGGCCTGCGCGGGGGTGAACTCGGCCACTGACGCCTCACCACCGCCGGCGAAGCCGGTCATCTGCACCAGACCGTCCGCCACGACGGACACTTCCGTCGTACCGCCGCCCAGGTCCGCCACTGCGTACGTCATCACGATCTCCTCACCCGCCGGCAGGAGACGGCGACGCATCAGGACGTTACGCCACGGCGGACCACCGAACCGCCGGACCTCACCCCGCGGCCGTGCCTCTCCCCCGTACGGCAGGTCACCCCGCACGCCCTACGGCGGATCGACCTCCGTCACCACCGCCAGCAGCTGGAACTCCAGTTCCGTGTCCCACTGCGAGACGCCGACGGCGACCCAGCGGCCGTCCGCCTGCCAGATGTGGAGGTAGGGAACGCTGTTGCTCAACTCGTCCCACGGCGCGGCTATCTCCTCTCCTTCCATGCCCCGGGTCAACACGCTCCAGAGACTGATCATCTGCGCCGCACCCCACCGCCGGCTCAACAGCCCGGCCAGTGCCTCGCACTCGGCCTCGTACTGCTCCTCCACTTCGACGCGTCTGCTGCCGTCGTCATCCCAGAAGTCCTCGCTGGTGCTGAGCTCCACCAGGTGGTAGCCGGGGCCGCTGGTGATCGCTCCCGACCTGCCGCGCTCCGCGGGGAAGTCGCGGACGCGCAGCAGGTCGATGACTTCGAGATGCCGTGCGGTGGTCATGCAGTCAGTAAACCCGCAGCCACTGACAATTCGTCCGTCAGGCGTCCCGCCGCCGCAGCGTCCACCAGCCCGCCGCCACGGCCAGGGCGCTCCACGCGGCGAGAACCGCCATGCCGCTCCAGGCCCCCAACGGCCCCTCCGAGTGGAGAAGAAGGATCTGCCGTCCGGCCCGGTCCGGCAGGAAGTCCTGGGCGCCGCCACCCTCCGACACGTCCCCGACCACGAAGGGCACGATCAGGAACAGCGGCACCAGCACACTCATGGCCCCGGTGACGCTGCGCAGCAGGGCCGCGAGGCCCGCGGCCAGCAGGCTGAGCAGGGACAGGTAAAGGGCGCATCCGATCACCGCGCGCAGGGCCCCGGGATCACCGATGCCTATGCCGAACCCCTTGTCCATGAGCGCCTGGCCGGACAGGAAAGACGTCAGGCTGGTGACGAGGCCCACGGCGAGGACCAGCCCGCCGATCACGGCCAGTTTCGCCCTGTAGAACAGCCCCCGGTCGGGCACGGCGCCGAGCGAGATCCGTATTCCTCCGTTCTTGTACTCCGCGGCCATGGCTGTCGCCCCGAAGGTGAGCGCCGCCATCTGCCCGAAGTTCAGGCCGTAGTAGGAGAAGAGGACGGGGTCGAAGTCGGTGCTGTCGGGCTCCGGGCGACCCAGCGTGGCGCACATGAGGACGGTCAGTCCGGCTGTGGCCAGGAACACGGATATCAGCGACCCGACGAGAGAGCGCAGCGAGCGGACCTTGATCCACTCGGCGTGGAGAACCGCGGGGAACGACATGGCTCATACCTCCTGGTCGCGGTGGGGATTTCCGGACATGGCGGACGCGAACTCCGCCTCGCCGGCTGTCAGGTCGAGGTAGGCCTGCTCCAGCGTGGCTTCCTCTGTCGCCAGTTCGAGGATCGGGATGCCTTCCGCCGCGGCGATCGGTCCCACGTCCTCGACCCGTGCGCCCTCGACTGTCCAGCGGCCGTCCTCACCCTGGACGGGTGCGAAGCCCCGGGAGGTGAGGACCGTGCGCAGACGGCCGCCTTCGGTGGTCCGCAGACGCACCCGCGGCTGGATGCGCGAGTCGATGAAGTCCTGCATGGCGGTGTCGGCCAGCAATCGTCCCCGGCCGAGGACGACGAGGTGGTCGGCGAACGAGGCGGTCTCGTTCATCAGATGACTGGAGACCAGGACGGCCCGGCCCTGCCGCGCGAGCCCGCGCATCAACTCCCGTATCCAGATGATCCCTTCCGGGTCGAGTCCGTTGGAGGGCTCGTCGAGGATCAGCACCGCGGGGTCGCCGAGCAGGGCCGCGGCGATGCCGAGCCGCTGGCGCATGCCGAGGGAGAAGGTCTTGACGCGTCGGTCCGCCACACTGGCGATTCCCGCCTCTTCCAGCACCTCGTCGACACGGCGCACCGGTATGCGGTTGCCGGCCGCGAGGGCGCGCAGATGGTTCCGCGCGGTGCGCGAGCCGTGAGCGGCCTGGGCGTCGAGGAGCGCCCCGACGTGGTGCAGCGGTTCGTCGAATTCCGCGTACGGGCGGCCACCGACCGTGGCGGTGCCGGAGGTCGGCCGGTCCAGGCCGAGCACGAGGCGCATGGTCGTGGACTTGCCCGCGCCGTTGGGGCCGAGGAAGCCGGTGACCCGGCCGGGCCGCACGCTGAACGTCAGGCGGTCCACGGCGCGGGTGGTTCCGTACTCCTTGGTGAGCTCTTGGACGTCGATGCTGGTCATGTCTCAACATTCGCCGTCGTGCCAGGTCCTGGGCCTCCCCCGGGCGGGGGGATCATCTCCCCCGTGCGGGGGAGCCGCGGCGATTCGGGCGCTGGCACGATGGCGACATGTTCCGCTTCCTCCGCCCGCTGGGCCGCTCCGTGACGTACACGCGATGGCTGCATCTGTCGATGCCCGTCGCCGTGTACGGCATTTGGCTGTTCATCGACATGGAAAAGCCCTATGTCCCCTTCCTCGCGCTGCTGTTGATAGGGCTGATACCGGCTGTGCGCCTGGCCGAGGGCATACAGGTCCAGTTGCTCGTCGTGCCGAAGGAGCGGGGTCGGCACGACGCGACCGTTTCCGCGGCCTCGTCGGCCGGTTGGGCCGAGCAGTGGCGGACCGTCGCGTGGCTGGAGATCCGACTGGCCCTCGCGCTGGTGACCATGGTGGTATCGGTATGGCTCCCCATGATCACGTACGAGTTGCTGACCGCTCCCGCGGGCAGTGGGGCGGGCGAAGTCCCCGTGCTGCGCGACATGGCACCGCACTGGTGGTGGTGGGTGCTCGCCCCGCTGCCCCTCCTCCTCATGCTCGGTTGCGTCACGGCCCTCGGAGAGCTGAATGCCACCCTCGCGCGGCAACTGCTTGGCCCGTCGAAGGAGGAGCGGCTGACCGCGCTGGAGGAACGGACGGAGCAACTGCTCGAACGCAACCGGATCGCGCGCGAGATCCATGACTCGATCGGGCACGCCCTGACCGTCGCCGTGGTGCAGGCGGGCGCTGCCCGGACGGCGGGAGATCCGGCGTTCACCGCCAGGGCGCTAGCGGCGATCGAGGAGACGGGCCGGGCGGCACTGGACGACCTGGAGCGCGTCCTGCTGGTCCTGCGTGAGAGTGGGGGCCCGGTGGGACAGCGGCCGACGCTCGACGAGGCCGACCGGCTGCTCGAATCGGCGCGGGCGTCGGGGGCGAAGGTGGAGGTCGAACTGAGCGGCCCGCTGACCTCCGTGCCCGGCCCCGTCTCCAGGGAGGGGTACCGGATCCTTCAGGAGGCGCTGACCAATGTGCTGCGGCACTGCGGACCGGTGCCCGTGCGGGTGCGGATAGCGGTGTCGGGTGAACGATTGGAGCTCGATGTGACGAATCCACTGCCGGGTTCCCTACCCGGCGGACAGGGCGGCAGCGGGCTGCGCGGTATACGGGAAAGGGCGGCGCTGCTGGGTGGCGAGGCCCGTTCGGGTCCTCAGGAAGGAGAGTGGAGGGTGCGCGTCCGGCTCCCGCTGGACGGCCTGCGCTGATGGACCGCCCGGGCGTGCCGTTCAGGTCTGGCCGGCTTCGGCCCTGGCGCGCCGGCGCGGTGGACGAGCGGGGGACGCTGCGTGGCTGCGAGGCGGAGAGGGGCGGCGACGCGTGGGGGTCCCCCTGGCTGGGCGGAGCCGAGACCTCGCAGGCGCCGTCAACCGACGGCAAATCCGCGGACGTGCGTGCCGGCCACCCACGACGAGGGCAAGATCCGAACACGCCCTAGGGTGGACGGATGCCGGTCACCGTTCTTCTCGTCGACGACGAACCCCTGGTCCGCGCGGGTCTGCGGGCTGTTCTGGAGTCCCAGCCCGATATCGAGGTGGTGGGCGAGGCCGCCGATGGCGCCGCCGTCATCCCGCTGGTGCGCCAGTTGCGCCCCGATGTGGTGGCGATGGATGTGCGGATGCCGCTGCTCGACGGCATAGAGGCCACCCGGGCGGTGCTGCGCACCGTGCAGAATCCGCCGAAGATCCTGGTGGTCACCACGTTCGAAAACGACGAGTACGTGTACGAGGCGCTGCGGGCGGGTGCCGACGGGTTTCTGCTGAAGCGGGCCCGGCCCGCCGAGATCGTGCACGCGGTACGGCTGGTCGCGGAGGGCGAGTCGTTGTTGTTCCCCGCGGCGGTCCGTGCGCTTGCGGCCGAGTACGGCAACCGGGAAGCGAAGGCGGCGCTGGACAAGGCGGCGCTCACCGAGCGTGAGGCGGCTGTTCTGCGGCTCATGGCGCGCGGGCTCAACAACGCGGAGATCGCGGCCCGGCTGATCGTCGGTACCGAGACGGTGAAGACGCATGTCAGCGCCGTCCTGGCCAAGTTGGGCGCCCGGGACCGGACCCAGGCGGTCATCGCGGCGTACGAGTCGGGTTTCGTGGCTCCGAGCTGATGCGTCTCCGTGACCATCCGCCACTCGCCGTCTACCTGACCAGCGAGTACGATCCGGCAGACACGCGTACGAGCTGGGAGGACACACGTTGGGGCGGCTGACCGGCGGGGATCCCTCTCTGCTGCGGCGGATCAATTCCGCAGTGGTTCTCCATGCGCTGCGTGGGGCGGAATCCCCCACTCTGACCGATCTCACCCGGATCACCGGTCTGTCCAGGCCGACGGTCGAGGGTGTGGTCGAAGGACTCATGGAGGGCGGGCTCGTCGTCGAGTCGGCTCCCGAGGAGGGTGAGGCGCGCCGCCAGGGGCGTCCCGCGCGCCGGTTCAGGTTCCGGGCCGAGGCGGGCCATCTGCTGGGTATCGAGATCGGCCCGCACCGGGTGGCGGCGCTGCTGTCCGGGCTTGACGGCCGGATCGTGGGTGCCGGGTCCCGCGTGGTGGCGGAGACGGCCTCCGCCGACGAGCGACTGGAGAAGGTCAGGGCGACGGTCGCCGATCTGCTGCGGCGGGCCGGAGTGGCGCGCAGCTCGCTCCGCGCGGTCGGTGTGGGCAGCCCGGGCATAGTGGAGGCCGACGGCACCGTACGGCTGGGGACGGCACTGCCCGAGTGGACCGGCCTGCCCCTGGGCGAGCGGTTGCGGCGGTCGTTCCGCTGCCCGGTCCTGGTCGAGAACGACGCCAACGCGGCGGCCGTGGCCGAGCACTGGAAGGGTGCGGCGACCGACTCCGACGACATCGTCTTCGTCCTGGCGGGACTGAGCCCCGGAGCCGGATCGCTGATAGGCGGGCGGCTGCACCGGGGCTTCGGCGGCGCGGCCGGCGAGATCGGCGCGCTGCACCTGCTGGGCCGCGACGTGACGCCGGAGAGGCTGCTGTCGACGACCGAGGAACCGTTGCACCCGCTGGACGAGCAGGCGGTCGCGGATGTGTTCGCCCTGGCCAAGCGGGGTGACAGCGGTGCGCAGGAGGCGGTCGAGCGGTTCATTCAGAGGCTGGTCCACGACGTGGCGGCGCTGGTGCTCGCGCTCGACCCGGAGCTGGTGGTCGTGGGTGGCTGGGCGGCGGGCATCGACGGGGTGCTCGAACCCCTGCGGCAGGAGCTGGCGCGGTACTGCCTGCGTCCTCCGCGGGTCGCCCTCTCGCTGCTCGGGGAGGCGGCGGTGGCGACCGGTGCGCTGCGGCTGGCGCTCGACCATGTCGAGGAGCAGTTGTTCGCGGTCGAGGGCACGGTGACGGCCCGCCGCTGAGCGGGCGAAGGGGCAAGCGGGCGGATGAGCAAGGGGACCTGCCCCGGCCCGAACGCGTACGGCCCGCCGCTGTCCAAGCGGCGGGCCGTACGGGAGAAACGGGGGGCAGGGGTCAGGAGGCCTGGCGGTGGCCGTCGTGGCTGATCTGCACGTCGCCCGAGTCGCCGAAGGTGAGGCGGCAGGTGTCGGCGCGGTAGGTCGCCACCGAAACGGCGACGGTCCGGCCGAGCGAGAAGTAGCGCGTGGTCACGACGAGCACGGGCGCGCCCGGCAGCCGGTCGAGTTCCTTGGCGTCGTCCGCGCGGGCCGAGCCGAGCTCGACCGCGCGGTCCTGGCCTTCCAGGGCGAGGCGCTGGAGCTCGCGCAGCACGCTGCGCGCGCGGGCGGGCCCGGACGGCGCGTCGATCGAGGTGAGGTCCGGCACCGAGGACGCCGGTACGTAGAGGAGCTCGGCGGCGACGGGCTGGCCGTGGGTGGTGCGGATCCGGCGGACGGTGTGCACCTCGTCGAGCGGCTGGCCGTCGAAGAGCCGGGCCACCGAGAGCGGCGGGGCGCCGACGGCGCAGTCGGCGACCTGCCAGGTGTCACCGGCGGTGCCGGGCCAGTCGTGCTGCTCGGTGCCGACGGAGACGCCCACGCGCGGCGGGGCGACGGTCGTGCCGACGCCGCGGCGGCGCTGCAGCCTGCCTTCGAGTTCGAGCTGCTCCAGAGCCTGGCGGAGCGTGGCGCGCGCGACGCCGAAGCGGGCGGCCAGTTCACGCTCGTTGGGCAGGATCTCTCCCACCGCGAAGTCCGAGTCGAGCGCCTCGCTCAGCACGGTCTTGAGGTGCCAGTACTTCGGCTCCGGCACCGTTTCCAGCTGCGTGGTCCCCACCCTGTCCTCCGCAATCGCCGTGCCCCGGCGGCTTTTCTGCGCCCTTGTTTATTAAAGGTTCCTGCACTAACTCTGCGACCATAGGGCGGCACACCCCCTTGGTCAAGACCAATCCTCGTTCCGTTACGGAACGAATCCGACCCCTGGCGCAGAGCGTTCACACGACGTTCGCGGTCCCGTGTGCGGGGCGCAGCAAAGTACCCGTGCCCGGATCCGGGCACGGGTTGTGACTGCGGGGGCCGGTGGGGCTAACCGGGCGAGTGGTCCACGTACTCCTCACGGCCCGCGCACGGGTCGCACTCCTCGCCGCCGCCGCTTCCCTCTCCCTGCGCGCACTCCACCTCACGGATGAGCGCGGTCAGTTTGTCCGGGTTGCGTACGACATATACGCAGTGGACGCGGCCGTCGAGGACGTCGAGCTGGAGCACGCTGTCCGGCTTGCCGCCGTAGAGGACCAGTACCGCCGGACCGCCGTTGATCTCCCGGATGACGAATTCGCTGTCCGGTCCGCCCTCGTGCGAGACCGCGTACAGGAAGCGTCCGACCTTGTCGGCCGACTCGATGATCCTGGTGGGGGCCTTGGACTTGCCGCCGCTGTCGCCGATGAAACGGACGTCGGGGGCGAGCAGGGCGAGCATGGAGTCGAGGTCGCCGCCGCCCGCGGCGGCCATGAACCGCTCGGTGAGGTCGCGGCGGTGGACGGGGTCGACGTCGTAGCGCGGCTTGCGCTCGTCGACATGGCGCCGGGCGCGCCCCGCGAGCTGGCGCACCGCCGGCTCGGAGCGGTCCAGAGTGGCCGCGATCTCCGCGAAGGGGAAGCCGAACGCCTCGCGCAGGACGAAGACCGCCCGCTCCAGTGGCGAGAGCGATTCGAGGACCACGAGAACGGCGAGCGAGACGGAGTCGGCCAGCATGGCCTGTTCGACCGTGTCGGGGACGACGGGACCGAATTCGGTCGCGATCAGCTCGGGCAGCCAGGGTCCCACGTACGCCTCGCGCCGCGCCTGGATCTGCCTGAGCCGGTCGAGGGCGAGCCGTGTGGTGATCCGTACCAGGAACGCGCGCGGGTCGCGCACGCTCTCGCGCTCCCGCGCCGACCAGCGCAGCCAGGCCTCCTGCACCACGTCCTCGGCGTCGGTGACACGGCCCAGCATGCGGTAGGCCACGCCCGTGAGGACGGACCTGTGGTCTTCGAAGAGATCGGCGGCGGTGGGGGCAGTCACCGCTCCATCCCAGCCGACCGACAACCGGCTGTCCAGAAGGAGAACCCGCGCTGTTCGATTCTTCACCCCTCGCACACTGTCCTGGACACGCCCCTTGAACTCCAAGCTACCGAAGGGTAATTGTTGCTGACACGGTGTCTACCGCCGTCCGCCGCGTCAGCCATGTCCGCGCGGGGCCGTCCCTCCACGACCGGGAGCAGCACCATGACCGAAGAGGTCTCGTTCACGACCGGCTCCCCCCGGGGCAGCCGCACCGTCACCGTCTCCTACCGGCGGGCCGGCTCGGGCGATCCGCTGCTCCTGCTGCACGGCATCGGCCATCACCGCCAGGCCTGGGACCCGGTGTTCGACCTGCTGGCCGCCGAGCGCGACGTCATAGCCGTGGACCTGCCGGGCTTCGGCCGGTCCCCGGCGCTGCCCGAGGGCCTCTCGTACGGGCTGTCGACCGTCGTGCCGGTCCTGGGCGCGTTCTGCGAGGAGGTCGGCATCGACCGGCCGCATGTGGCGGGCAACTCCCTGGGCGGACTGCTGGCCCTGGAGCTGGGGCGCGAGAAGCTCGTACGGTCGGTGACGGCCTTCTCCCCCGCGGGATTCTGGTCCCAGGCGGAACGCCGCTACGCCTTCGCGACGCTGACCGCGATGCGGCGGGGGGCGAGGCTGCTGCCGCTGCCGGCCATCGAGCGGTTGTCCCGGAGCGCGCCCGGGCGCGCGGCGCTCACCAGCACCATCTACGCGCGCCCCGGGCGCCGTTCACCCGAGGCCGTCGTCGCCGAGACGCTCGCGCTGCGCGAGGCCGACGGCTTCGACGAGACCTTGCGAGCCGGGATCGACGTACGGTTCACCGCCGACGTGACAGGAGTCCCGGTCACCGTCGCCTGGGGTGCCAAGGACCGGCTGCTGCTGCGCCGGCAGGGCGTCCGTGCCAAGCACACCCTGCCCGGCGCCCGGCTGGTGCGGTTGCCCGGCTGCGGCCACGTCCCGATGAACGACGACCCCGCCCTGGTCGCGCGCGTCATCCTCGACACCAGCCGCTGAGCCGCCGCGCCGGGGGCGCCCGCTCAGCACCCCGGCGCCCAGCGCGACCCCCGCGCCGACCAGCGCGCTGCCCGCCGCCTGCGCCGTGCCGTACGCGCCGGTGCCGACGAGCGGCGCGGTGAGCGCGGCCGAGACGGGAATGAGGCCGGAGAAGAGCGTCGCGCGTTCGGCGCCGATCCGCTGCACCCCCGCGTACCAGCAGACGAAACCGACCACGGTGACGACGGCGGCCTGCCAGACCAGGGCGGCCGTTTCGGTGGCGTCGGGCAGCCGCAGCGCGGCGCGCCCGTCCAGTACGAGGGCGAGGGCGGCGGACTCGCAGGCCGCGACGCCGCAGACGGCCGCCGAGAGCAGCTTGGGTCCCAGCGGGCGCAGCACCGGCACCGCGAGCACCGCGAACCCCACCTCGCCCACCAGTGCACCCGCCGACCAGGCGATGCCCACCGCGTCCGCCCGGCCCCACCCCTGCACCGTGAAGGCCCCGGCTGCCACCAGGAAGGCTCCGTAGAACACCGGCCGGGTGGGCCGTCGCCCGTCGAGCAGCGGCACGAGGACCGCCACCACGACCGGCGCGCACCCGACGAACACCCCGGGGACGGCGGGTTCGGCCGTGCGCTCGGCGGCCAGCACCGCCATGTTGAAGCCCACCATGCCGACGGCGGAGAGCAGCGCGAGCAGGACCCACTGCGCCGGCCCGAGGCGGCGCAGCGGCGCGGTGCCGCCCCGGCCGAGCAGCGGGAGCAGCAGCAGACAGGCCAGCCCGTACCGCAGGGCCTGGCCGCCGGCGTGCGGATAGTCGCCGAGGACGCTGTTGGCGGTGAAGGACCCGCCGACGAGGACGCAGGCGACGGCGGCGAGCGCCGCGCCCCGTAGCTGTGACACGTTCATGGGGCCGACGCTAGGCAGCGCGGTGGTCTTGTTTAAGGTCCACTTCCATGACGTCATCGGGGACCACTTCGCCCCACGCGCCTCAGGGCGGCGAGGCGCGCCCGTCGTGGAACGCGGCCTGGGAACTGCTGCTTCCGGCCGCCGCCGCACCGGCCCGGCAGCGCGGCAGAATGCTTCAGTCGGCGTTCCGGGAGGCGGTCCGGTCGGGCCGGCTCGCCGCCGGGACCCGGCTGCCGTCGAGCCGTGAGCTCGCCGCCGACCTCGGGGTCTCACGGGGCCTGGTCACCGAGGCGTACGAGCAGCTCACCGCCGAGGGCTATCTGCGCAGCGACCGGGGCTCGGGGACCTGGGTGGGCGCGGCGGCGCGCGCCGCCGACGCGCCACGCGCGCGTGATCTGGCTCCGCGCGACCCGGGGGCCCGGGTCGACTTCCTGCCCGGCACCCCCGACCTGTCGCTGTTCCCGCGGGCCGCCTGGGCCGCCGCGCACAGGGGCGTCCTGGAGCGGCTGCCGCACCGCTCGCTCGGCTACCCCGATCCACGCGGGCTGCCGGAGCTGCGGACCGCGCTCGCCGCTCTGCTGGCCCGGCGGCGGGGCGTGGTCGCCGACCCGGAACGGATCGTGGTCTGCTCCGGGGTGGCTCAGGCGACGACGCTGCTCGGTTTCGCCCTCGCCGAGCGCTTCACGCCCGAAGAGCGGGGTGGGCGGACCGTGGGCGTCGAGGACCCGGGCAGCCCCGAGCACACCGCGCTGTTCGCGGCCACCGGCGTACGGACCCGGCGGCTGCCGCTCGACCGGGAGGGCCTGGCGATGGACCCGCTGTACGCCAGCGGGGTGCGGGTCGCGGTGACGACCCCGGCCCACCAGTTCCCGTCCGGAATCGCCTACTCCGCGCGTCGGCGGGCCGAACTCCTCGACTGGGCCCGGGCGGTGGACGGGCTCGTCGTCGAGGACGACTACGACGGCGACTTCCGGTACGACCGCGCGCCGGTCGGGGCCCTCCAGGGGCTCGACCCGGAACGTGTGGCGTACACCGGGTCGGTGAGCAAGTCGCTCGCCCCGGGCCTGCGGCTCGGCTGGCTGCTCGCGCCGGAGCGGCTGACCGGCTCGATCGTCGCTCGCAAACGCACCATGGACCTCGGCAATCCCGCGCTGGACCAGGCGCTGCTCGCGGACTTCGTCACCAGCGGCGCGTACGACCGTCAGCTGCGCCGGTGCCAACGCGCCTACCGGGAGCGGCGGGACGCGCTGGTCGGGGCGCTGCACGAGCACCTTCCGGGCGCGCGGGTGAGCGGGATCGCGGCCGGGCTGCACATCATCGCGCGGCTGCCCGACCGGTACGGCCCGGAGCCGCGTCTGCTCGAACGCGCCGCCCACGCGCGCGTGGCCGTGCGTCCCCTGTCGTACTACCGCTCGCCGGGGGCCGATGCGGGCGACGGCGTGCCGCTGGTGCTCGGGTACGCCCATCTGACGCCCTCGGACATCGCGCGCGGGGTGCGGCTCCTGGCCGGGGCGCTGGACGGCGGCGGCGCCTAGGAGTTGGACCAGCCCCGCCTGCACAGGACCAACCGGTAGCCGTCCGGGTCCTCGATCGTCACGCCCCACTCGTTCCAGTACGGGTTGGGCGACGGCACCCGCCTGCCGCCGTGCGCCTCCAGGCGCGCCACCAGGTCCTGCGGAACCTCTTCGTCCGCGTAGACGACCAGCAGGTCCTCCTCGGTCGGCCGGGGCGCGACGTCCCCGGCCTGCGCCTGGACCAGCTCCAGATGCCAGTCGGCGTCGGGCCAGCCGACCATCAGCAGCGCATGCTCGCCGGGGCCCGCGCCCTGCGCGTCGTGCCGCCACACGACGTCCAGGCCCAGGCCCTCCACCCAGAAGCGCTCCGCCGCGGCGAGGTCGCGCGAGGGGCGGGCGATACGGATGTGTGAACGGCCTCCGACGGGCATGGGAGCCTCGGCTTTCGCTGGTGGTGGGGTGACACGCCGCCCGAGCCGGTGGCGTGTACCCAACATAGTCATCGAAGATCACAGAGGCGATCGTCCTTCGGTCCCCGGCCGCTCGCCCTAGGCCGAAGGTATCCGGCCAGATGTCCGAGGACTGGGTGCTCACAGGTGACCTCCAGCTGTTCACCCGGGGTTCGCGCCCGCGCCGCAGCCGGGCAGTAGGCATGGCACGGATCCGCACGCGCCGGACCACCGCCCTGACCCACCACCCGTCCCAGGAGGCGCCTCGATGCCGTACCGCCCTCGGATCCCCTCGCCCAACCGCCGTACCGTACTGAAGGGTTCGCTCGTCGCCTCGGCGGGGCTCGCCCTGCCCGCCGGGCTCGCCACGGCCGCGCCCGCGCTGGCGCTCTCCGGGCGGCCGAACGCCGACTGGGGCGTGCAGACCGGTGACATCACGGCGTCCTCGGGGCTGGTGTGGGTCCGGTCCGACCGGCCGGCCCGGATGGTCGTGGAGACCTCGGCCACCGAATCGTTCCGCCGGGCGCGCAGCCGGCTGGGCCCGCTGCTGGGGCCGGGCACCGACTTCACCGGTACGACGCAGTTGCGCGGGCTGCCGCCCGGTGAGCAGATCCACTACCGCGTCACCCTGGCCGACCCCGACGACCCCCGTCGTACCGGAAAGCCGGTGTACGGCACCTTCCGCACCGCGCCCGCCTCGCGCCACCGGGACGTGCGCTTCCTCTGGTCCGGGGACGTCGCGGGGCAGGGCTGGGGCATCAACCCGGACATCGGCGGATTCCGCGTCTACGACGAGATGCGACGGCTCGATCCGGACTTCTTCCTTTCCAGTGGCGACAACATCTACGCGGACGGGGTGATCCCGCCCAGCGTGACGCTGCCCGACGGCCGGGTCTGGCGGAACCTCACGACCGAGGAGAAGTCCAAGGTCGCCGAGACGCTGGACGAGTACCGGGGCAACTTCCGCTACAACCTGCTCGACGAGAACGTACGCCGGTTCAACGCGCGGGTGCCGTCCATCGTCCAGTGGGACGACCATGAGGTGCGCAACAACTGGTACCCCGGCCAGATCCTGGACGACGCCCGCTACACCGAGAAGAACATCGACGTGCTGGCGGCCCGTTCGCTGCGAGCCTTCAGCGAGTACTTCCCCGTCTCGACGCTGCGGCCGGGCAGCCGTGAGGGCCGCGTGCACCGGGTCGTGCGCCACGGGCCGCTGCTGGACGTGTTCGTGCTCGACATGCGCACGTACCGCGACGCCAACTCCCCCGGGCGCCGGGCCGACGACACCGTGGGCATCCTCGGCGCGGAGCAGCTGGAATGGCTGAAACGGGAGCTCGGGCGCTCCCGGGCGGTGTGGAAGGTCATCGCCGCCGACATGCCGCTCGGTCTGGTCGTCACCGACGGACCGGTGAACTTCGAGGCCGTGGCCCAGGGCGACCCGGGCGCGCCGCTCGGGCGCGAGCTCCAGATCGCGGAGCTGCTGCGGTTCATCAAGCACCGCCGGATCACCGGCACCCTGTGGCTGACGGCGGATGTGCACTACACGGCGGCCCAGCACTACGAGCCGTCGCGGGCGGCGTTCAAGGACTTCGCCCCGTTCTGGGAGTTCGTGTCGGGGCCGCTCGCGGCGGGCGGCTTCCCGGCGAACGCGCTCGACGCGACCTTCGGCCCCGACCAGGTCTTCGTCCACGCGCCCGCCAGGGCCAACGCCTCGCCGATGGAGGCCCCGCCGAACTTCGGCGAGGTCGAGATCGACGGCGGCAGTGGCGAGCTGACGGTGCGTCTGCGCGCCCAGGGCGGTTCGGTACTCTTCACGAAGGTGCTGAAGCCGGGGCTGGTGGGCCAGTAGCCACGTACGGGCTCGCGCGACGGCGTACGGAGTGCGGCCCTGAGGTGGTCATTCCACGCCACAAGCCGTAAGAAACGGCCAGAAATGCACCAGAACCACACTTAACCCATCAGTCACAAAGCGTTCGCGATCACGCAACACCGCTCGGTCACAGTGAAGGCATGACTGAGATGCCCGAGTTGACTGTCCGCACGAGCACCCGCCGCCCCCACTGGCGGCGGGACCTGATCGAGCTGGCCGCGATGTTCACCGCCGTGGCGGTGGCCGACGCCGTGGCGAACACGGTCGCACACGGACCGGACGGACCGTTCCTGCTGATCGCCTCGGCGGTCGCGCTGGTCGCCACGGCGGCCTTCCACACCTGGTGGGCCCGGCGCCACAGCCACGCGCCGCCGGCACCCGTCGATACGGGCGCGGCGCCCGCTCGCACCGGCGCCGCGCCCGCCGACGGGTCCGCCCACAACGGCGCCGCCTCACGCGAGACCTCGCTGTGGCGGATGCGGGCCACCGTGCGCGACGAGCCCGGCAGCCTGGCCGCCCTGTGCACCGCACTCGCCCACAGCGGGGTCGACATCCTCACCCTCCAGACGCACCCGCTGGCCGAGGGCACGGTCGACGAACTCCTGCTGCGGGCCCCCGCCGACCTCTCGGCCGCCCGGCTGACCCGGGAGATCGCCGGGGCGGGCGGCGGTGACATCTGGCTGGAGCGCGCCGACGCGCACGACCTGGTGGACGCGCCCACCCGGGTGCTCGGCCTGGCCACCCGCACCGCGCTCGACGCGGCGGAACTGCCGCTCGCGCTCCGCCAGTTGCTGGGCCGGTGCACCATCCACTCACTGCCCGCCGTGTCGCTGTCCGGCCGTCCGACCGGTGAGACGGCGCCGGTCGAGGGCGTCCTCGAATCGACCACCATGCGGCTGCGCGATCCGGGCGGCGGGGTCATCACCATCGAGCGGCCCTACCTGCCCTTCACCCCGACCGAGTTCGCGCGGGCGCGCGCGCTGGTCGAGCTGGACGCGCGGCTCGGTCCGCGCATCCCCCGCAGCCAGGACGTCCTCACCCTCGCCGAGGGCAACGAGATCACCGTCCGCCGGGCCGGCCAGGACGATGTCGAGGCCGCCAAGGCCATGCACGAACGCTGCTCCGACCGCACGCTCGGCCTGCGCTACCACGGCCCGGTCGGCGACGCCGACCGCTATCTGAACCACCTGCTCAGCCCCCGCTACGGGCGCACCCTGGCCGCCGAGTCGGCCTCCGGGCGGCTCGTCGCCCTCGGCCATCTGCTGTGGGACGGCGACGAGACCGAGGTGGCGCTGCTCGTCGAGGACGACTGGCAGCGCCGGGGCATCGGCTCCGAGCTCCTGGAGCGCCTGGTGGCACTGGCGGCCGAGGCGGGCTGCGAGAGCGTGTACGCGGTGACGCAGTCCTCCAACACCGGGATGGTGGCGGCGATGCGCGGCCTCGGGCTGCCGCTCGACTACCAGATCGAGGAGGGCACCCTGGTGATCACCGCACGGCTGCCGAAGGCTCGCGCGGGGGCGCGTCCGTCGGCCGACTTTCCGTCGGCCTCCCTGCCCACGTTCGAGCGTCCGCTGTTCGAGCGGTCGTCGTTCGAGCAGGCGGAGCGCTGAGCGCCCGGCTCAGATCGCCCCACAGGTCCTCCACGTCCTCCAGACCGACCGAGAGCCGCAGCAGCCGGTCGCTCACCCCGGCGGACCGCCGGTCTCCCTCGGCCACGATCCGGTGGCTGATGGAGGCCGGGTGCTGGATGAGGGTGTCGACGCTGCCGAGGCTCACGGCGGGGGTGATGAGCCGGACGCCCGCGATCACGGCGTGCGGGTCGCCGTACACCTCGAAGGAGACCATCGCCCCGCCCACCGCCGGATAGTGGACCCGGGCCACCCGGGGGTCATCGGTCAGTCTGCGTACGAGCTCCGCGGCGCTCCCGGCGGCGGCCCGCATCCGTACCGGAAGCGTCGCGAGGCCCCGCAGCAGCAGATAGCCGGCCAGCGGGTGCAGCACGCCGCCGGTGGCGAACCGCACCTGGCGCAGCTGCCGGGCGAACGCGTCGTCGCACGCGACCACGCCGCCCATGACGTCGCCGTGGCCGCCCAGGTACTTGGTGGCGCTGTGCAGCACGATCCGCGCGCCCTGTTCCAGCGGACGCTGGAGCACCGGTGTGGCGAAGGTGTTGTCGACGAGCAGCGGCACCGAACCGCAGGCGTGGGCGACGGCCCTGATGTCGACCTCGGCGAGGGTCGGGTTGGCCGGGGTCTCCACGATCACCAGACCGGTGTCGGGCCGCAGGGCGTCGGCGATGCCCGCCGGGTCCACCCAGGTCACCTCCGTACCGAGCAGCCCGGCGTCCAGGAGGTGGTCGCTGCAGCCGTACAGCGGCCGGACGGCGACCACGTGCCGCAGGCCCGCCGAGGCCCGGGCGAGCAGCACCGCGGAGAGGGCGGCCATGCCGCTGGCGAAGGCGACAGCGCCCTCGGCGCCTTCCAGCCGGGCGAGGGCTGTCTCGAAACGGCCCACGGTGGGGTTGTCGAGACGGGCGTACACCGGCGGCCCCTCGGGCAGCGCTCCGGTGGCCGCGAAGGCGTCGATCCGGGCGGCCTCGGCCGCGCTGTCGTACGACGGGTAGGTCGTCGAGAGGTCGATCGGCGGGGCATGCAGTCCGAGTGCCGCGAGGTCGTCGCGGCCGGCGTGGACGGCTTCGGTGGCCAGGGCACGGGGTGCGGCCTGGGCGCGGTCCTGGGTGTCGGTGTCCATGGCGGCACTGTGGGGGCGTGACCGGAAAGAAGCGCCGAGGTCCGTGCTACGTTCGGCCAATGGCCGATTCTGTCGTACTGGACCCGGTGGATCTGGACATTCTGCGCCTTCTGCAGAACGACGCCCGGACCACCTACCGCGATCTCGCGGCCCAGGTGGGCGTGGCGCCCTCCACCTGCCTGGACCGGGTCACCAGACTGCGCCGCACCGGAGTGATCCTCGGGCACCAGCTCCGGCTCGACCCGGCGCGAATGGGCCGCGGCCTGGAGGCCCTCCTCTCGGTGCAGGTGCGGCCACATCGGCGCGAACTGATCGGTCCGTTCGTCGAACGCATCCGGGCGCTCCCGGAGTCCCGCGCCCTGTTCCACCTCACCGGCCCGGACGACTACCTGGTCCATGTGGCCGTGACGGGCACGGCCGACCTCCAGCGGCTGGTCATCGACGAATTCACCTCACGGCGCGAAGTCGCCCGGGTGGAGACGCGGTTGATCTTCCAGCAGTGGGAGTGCGGCCCTCTGCTGCCCCCCGTACCGACACCGGCACCGGCGTCCGCTCCGCCCCCTCCCTCCCCTTCCGTCCCCGGTGGCTGAAGGTCGCCTGTGGGTGACGCGGAGCCCGTGCTCGTACGAGTATGTGGACCATGCCAGACACTTCCAGCAGCGTGCTGCCCCGCCAGGTCGCCGACGCCCATGTCGACGCACTCATCGAACTCGACCCCATCACCGGTACCTATCTGGGCGTGCGCGAGAGCGCCCGGCTGCTTCCGGACTTCTCGCCCGCCGGGCAGGAGGCGGTGGCCGCCCTCGGCCGCGCGACGCTGGCGCGGCTCGACGAAGCGGAGCGGACACCGGGCGCCGACAGCGACTCGGAGCGGCGCTGCGCCAGACTGCTGCGGGAGCGCCTGTCGTCCGAACTCGCCGTCCACGAGGCGCAGGAGGGACTGCGCTGCGTCAGCAACCTGCGCTCACCCGTCCACTCGGTGCGCCAGGTGTTCACCATGATGCCGGTCGCCGACGAGGCCGACTGGGCGGACGTGGCGGCGCGCCTCACGGCCGTTCCCGCCGCCCTGGAGGGCTACCGCGCCTCCCTGCAACTGGGTCTGGACCGGGGCCTGTTCGCCGGGCCGCGCGCCACGGACACCTTCGTCGGCCAGCTCACCGAGTGGATCGGCACGGACCGCAACTGGTTCGCGGAGTTCGCCGCGCCGGGACCCGGGGCCCTGCGGGCCGAACTCGACGCCGGCGCGCGCGTGGCGGGCGAGGCGCTCGTCAACCTGCGCGACTGGCTGCGCGATGTGTACGCCCCCGCGATCGCCGGGGCCCCCGACACCGTGGGCCGTGAGCGGTACGCCCGGTGGGTGCGCTACTTCAACGGGACGACCCTGGACCTCGACGAGGCCTACGCCTACGGCTGGTCCGAGTACCACCGCATCCTCGGCGAGATGAGGACCGAGGCCGACAAGATCCTGCCGGGGGCGGGCCCCTGGGAGGCGCTGGCCCACCTCGACGAGCACGGCACCCACATCGAGGGCGTGGACGAGGTCCGCGCCTGGCTGCAGGCCCTGATGGACGAGGCGATCGAGGCCCTGGACGGCACACACTTCGAACTCGCCGAGCGGGTACGGAAGGTGGAGTCGCACATCGCGCCGCCCGGGAGCGCCGCCGCGCCCTACTACACCGGCCCCTCCGAGGACTTCTCGCGCCCCGGCCGCACCTGGCTGCCCACCATGGGCGAGACCCGCTTCCCCGTGTACGACCTGGTCTCGACCTGGTACCACGAGGGTGTACCGGGCCACCATCTGCAGATCGCGCAGTGGCGGCACGTGGCGGACCGGCTCTCGCGCTACCAGGCCACCATCGGCACGGTGAGCGCCAACGCCGAGGGGTGGGCGCTCTACGCCGAGCGGCTCATGGACGAACTGGGCTTCCTGCCCGACCCGGAGCGGCGCCTGGGGTACCTGGACGCGCAGATGATGCGGGCGTGCCGGGTCATCGTGGACATCGGTATGCATCTGGAGCTGGAGATCCCCGGCCACTCGCCGTTCCATCCCGGCGAGCGCTGGACACCGGAGCTGGCGCAGGAGTTCTTCGGCCGCCACAGCGGGCGTCCGGCGGACTTCGTGGAGAGCGAGCTCACCCGCTATCTGTCCGTGCCCGCGCAGGCGATCGGCTACAAGCTGGGCGAGCGGGCCTGGCTGATGGGCCGCGAGAACGCCAAGAAGCACCACGGTGAGGCCTTCGACGCGCGTGCCTGGCACATGGCGGCGCTGTCGCAGGGGCCGCTGGGGCTGGACGACCTGGTGGACGAGCTGTCCAAGCTCTGAGTGCGCGCGGTGGTGGCGGGCTTGGCCCGCCGCCACCGCCGCCGCGGGTCAGCAGCCGCAGTCCTCCGCGCCGGCCGGCGCGGTCAGCGCGTCGGCCTCGCGCTTGCGAAGGCCCTCCCAGGTCTCGTACGCGAAGCCCTCGCGCACCCAGTACTCGAAGCCGCCGAGCATCTCCTTGACCTGGTAGCCGAGTTCGGCCAGGGCGAGCGCGGCGCGGGTGGCGCCGTTGCAGCCGGGCCCCCAGCAGTAGGTGACGACCGGCAGGGACCTGTCGAGCAGTTGCTCGGCCTGCTCGGCGATGAGCGCGGTCGGCAGGTGCAGGGCGCCGGGCACATGGCCCTGGTCCCAGGCCCGCGTGGAGCGCGAGTCCAGCACGGTGAAGCCCGGCTCGCCGCCCTGGGCCAGCGCGGACGCCACATCGGAGACGTCCGCGTGGAAGACCAGGGCGGCGCGGAAGTACGCGGCGGCGTCGGCGGGCGCGGCCGGGGCGACGCGCAGGACGGGGTTGGCGGCGGCGGGCCGCGTTGTTGTCATGGCCGGAAATCTACGGCTGCCGCTCACCGGCCGGAAGACGCGATCCCCGGAACATCTCTTGATTCGCCGGGGATTTCCCTGTTGTCTGGCAGCCATGACCGAGTATTCCCCGGACGCCACCGACTGGCGCATCCTGGACGCCCTCCAGCAGGACGGCCGGGCCACCTTCGCGGAGCTGGCGCGCGTCGTCGCCATGTCCCCGAGCGCCGTGACGGAGCGCGTGCGGCGCCTTGAGGAGGCCGGGGTGATATCGGGCTACACGGCGATCGTCGACCAGGAGCGGCTGGGCCGGGGCATCCTCGCCTTCGTACGGCTGCGGTACCCGAACGGCAACTACAAGCCCTTCCACGATCTGCTGGAGACGACTTCGGAGATCATGGAAGCGCACCACGTCACGGGCGACGACTGCTTTGTGATCAAGGTGGGCGCGCGGTCGATGAGCCACCTGGAGGAGATCTCCGGGAAGATCGGCGCCCTGGGGTCGGTGACGACCAGCGTGGTCTACTCCTCGCCCCTGCCCCGCCGCGCCACCGGCCGCTGAAGGCCGCGCGCGGAAGCGCTCAGTCCCCCGCCCCGGCCGTCCGGTGGCGCACCCGCGACCCGTCGCGCTCCTTGACGACCTCCAGCTGGGTGGGGATACGGCGGCGCAGATCCCCGACATGGCTGACGATTCCGACGCTGCGGTCGCGCTCGCGCAGCGAGTCCAGGACGTCCAGGACCTCGTCCAGGGCCTGGTCGTCGAGGCTGCCGAAGCCCTCGTCGATGAAGAGCGTGTCCAGCCGGACGCCACCGGCCTCGTCGGTGACCACGTCGGCCAGGCCCAGGGCCAGCGCGAGCGACGCGAAGAACGTCTCGCCGCCGGAGAGCGTGGCGGTGTCGCGCTCCCGGCCGGTCCAGGCGTCGACCACGTGCAGCCCCAGTCCGGAACGGCCGCGTCCGCCCCGCGCGTCGGAGTGCACCAGCGTGTAGCGACCGCCGGACATACGGCTCAGCCGGGCCGTGGCGGCAGCCGCGACCTGCTCCAACCGCGCGGCCAGTACGTACGACTCCAGCCGCATCTTGCGTTCGTTGTCGGCGGAGGTGCCCGCGGTGAGCCCGGCGAGCCGGGCCACCCGGTCGTACTCCTCGCGCAGGGGGCCGATCCGGCGCGTCTCCGCCGCGGCCTCGCGTCCCAGCCTGCCGAGCTCGGCGCAGCGGGCGCGGGCGGCGGCCAGCACCGAGGCGGCCTCCCGCAGCGCGCGCTCCACGCGCGCGTGGGCGGCCTCGGCCTCCTGCGGCCGGGCGGCCGGACGGGCGCCGGCCGCGACGGTCCCGGGGTCGGCGAGCCGGTCAGCGACCGCCGCCTCCTCGCGCTGCCACTCGTCGAGCCGGTGCTGGAGCTCGCTCTGCCGGCGGTCGTCGAGGAATGCCTCGGCCGCCGCCCGTGGCGTGTCGAAGCCGGCCCGGAAGGCGGCCTCGGAGAGCCGGCCGTCGGCTTCCTTGAGCCGCTGGGCGCTCACCTCGACCTCCCGGACCGCCTCGGCGGCCCGGGCGAGCAGTCCGGCCCGGTGATCGAGGAGCGCTGCCTGCTCGGCGACGCTGCGGGCCTCGCCCCGGGCCACCGCCAGCTCCCTTTCCAGGGCGGCCTGTTCCCGCTCGATCTCCTCGCGCCGCGCGGTACGGGCGGACACGCGCCTGTCCGCCTCGCGCTGCTGCTCCAGGCGCCGGGCGTGCTCGCGCTCGGCGCTCTCCAAGGCCTCCCGGGCCGCGTGCAGTCCGGCGGCGAGCGCACGGCTCTCGCCGTATTCGGCCTCCCACTCGCGCACCTGGCCGTCAAGGACCGCGAGCGGTTCGGTGCCCGACTCCGCGCTCGCCGCCGCCAACCGCTCCCGTACCGAGGCGAGGGCGCGCTCGGCCTCGGCGCGGGCCGCTTCGGCCTGCCGGTAGGCGTCGTGGGCGGCCTCTTCCGTCGTACGGTCCACGTGGCCGGTGGTGGCGCGCGCGGGCTCGGGGTGCTCGGGCGAGCCGCAGACGGCGCACGCCTCCCCGTCGCGCAGCCCCGCGGCGAGCTCGGCCGCGATACCGCGCAGCCGCTCCTCGCGCAGGGACAGCCAGTGCTCATGGGCGGTGTTGGCCCGCTCCCGGGCGGCGCTCCCGCGCTCCTCGGCGGCGGCCACGCGCACCTGGAGCGAGTCGCGCTCGCGGGCCGCCGCCAGCCTGCGCCGGGCGGGCTCCAGCCGTCCTGCCAGCTGTTCGGTGCGGGCGGCGGCCTGGTGGGCGGCGTCGACGCGCTCCTGGTGGCGCCGGCGGTCGCCCTCCCAGGCGGCCAGCCAGCCGGCCGCGTCCAGGAGCAGGTGCTCGTCGGCCCTGGCCTGGCGGTCGAGTTCGGCGCGCTCGGCGGTGATCTCGGCGCTGCGGGCCTCGGCCCGGCGGGCGGCGTCGAGCGCGCCCAGTTCCTGGCGCATCTGCCGCTCCAGCGCGCCCAGTTGCTCGGCCCCTGCCTCGGCCAGCTCCGGGGGCAGTGACGCGCGCGAGCGCTCACGGGCCGTGGCCGCCGTCTCGTGCTCGTGTTCGGCCTCGGCGCGCAGGGCGAGGGCGGGGGCGACCAGGTCGGCCTTGCGGGCCCGCGCCAGGCGCTCCCGTACGGCCGCGCGCCGGGGCTCGGCGGCGGCCAGCTCGTCGGCTCGGCGGCGGGCGTCGGCGTACCGGCGCTGGAGCTCGTCGAGGCGGCGCTCGTCGTCGAGTGCGGTACGGGCGGCGGCCTGACGGCTCTCGGCGGCGGCGAGGGCGCACTCCGCGACGGCGAGGCGCTCGCGGGCCCCGGCGCGCGCGACGGCGGCCCACTCCAGGACGCCCTCGGCGAGCCCGGGTTCGCCGGGGCGGTGGCCGGGCAGCGGCCAGTCGCGCGCGTCCGGGCCGTCCCCGGCGGCCTGCGCCATCCGCTGGGCGAGGTTGAGCAACCGCTCGTCTCCGGTCTTGACCTGCTGCTCGGCGGCGCGGCGCAGCTCGGCGAGGCGCTCCTCGACGGCGGCGAACCGGCCGGTGTCGAAGAGGCGGCCGAGCAGCTTGCCGCGCGCCTCGGCGTCGGAGCGCAGGAACTTGGCGAAGTCGCCCTGCGGCAGCAGGACGACCTGGCAGAACTGCTCGCGGCTCATCCCGATGAGCTGCCCGATCTCCTCCCCCACCTCCTGGTGGGAGCGGCTGAGCGCCCGCCATTCGGCCGCGCCCGGGTCGTACTCGCGCAGCCAGGTCTGGGCTTTTTCGGTGGTGAAGCCGCTGCCGCGCTTCTTGGGCCGGTTCTGCTGCGGCCTGCGGGTGATCTCCAACCGCCGTCCGCCGACGGTCAGATCGAGCAGGACCTCGGTGACGGTGTCGGGCGCCGCGTGGTCGCTGCGCAGCACCGCGCCGGGGCTCTGGCGGGCGCCGGGCACCGCTCCGTACAGCGCGTAGCACACGGCGTCCAGAACAGAGGTCTTGCCCGCTCCGGTCACGCCGTGCAGCAGGAAGAGGCCGCCGGCCGAGAGCGCGTCGAAGTCGACTTCCTGGGTGCCGCCGAAGGGGCCGAACGCGGTGACGCGCAGCCGGTGCAGCCTCATCGGGCCCCCTCGCGCGCGTGGTCCCGGATGAGCTCGGACTCCACCCGTACGTCGTCGAAGGCGGCGCGCAGCACGGTGCGCTCCCGCTCGTCCGGGCCGCTGCCGCCGCGCACATGGGCGACGAAGTTCTCGGCGATCTCCTGGTCGGTGCGGCCCTCCAGGCGGCGCGCGTACGAGGCGAGCGGGTCCTCGGGGGCGCGGTCCGGCTCGAAGACCAGGCTCAGGGTGTGCGGGAAGCGGGCGGTGAGGCGGGCCATCGCGTCGTCGGGGCGGACCGGGTCCGTGAGTGTCGCCTCGACCCACGCGTCCTCGTGGGGCTCCAGGGCGGGATCGTCCAGCAGGTCGTCGAGCCGGCCCCGGACGCGGGCGAGCGGGCGCGGGACGGGGCAGTCGACGCGCTCGGCAGCGACGGCTCCGTCGGCGGCCAGGTCGACGAGCCACATGGTCTTGCGGTGGGTGGTCTCGGAGAACGAGTACGCCAGGGGGGAGCCCGAGTAGCGCACGCGGTCCGAGAGGGTCTGGCAGCCGTGGAGGTGGCCGAGCGCCACATAGTCGACGCCGTCGAAGACTCCCGCCGGGACGGCGGCGACCCCGCCGACGGTGATGTCGCGTTCGCTCTCGCTCGGCTCACCCCCGGCGACGAACGCGTGGGCGAGCACCACGGAGCGGGTGCCGCGCGGGCGTGCCGCGAGGTCCGCCCGGACGCGCTCCATGGCCGCGCTCAGGACCTGCTCGTGCCCGGCCTTGTCGGTCTTGAACTCCTCGCGGACCAGGGCCGGTTCGAGATAGGGGAGTCCGTAGAAGGCCACTTCCCCGTGGGCGTCGGACAGCAGGACCGGGGTGTCGCATCCCGCCGGGTCGGTGCGCAGATGGATGCCGGCCCGCTCGATGAGGCCCGCGCCGACGCCGAGCCGCCGGGCCGAGTCGTGGTTCCCCGAGATCATCACCGTCGGCACGCCCTCGTCGGCGAGCCGGTGGATGGCGCGGTCGAAGAGCTCCACGGCCGCCAGCGGCGGCACGGCCCGGTCGTAGACATCGCCCGCCACCAGGACCGCGTCCACGTCGCGCTCGCGCACCGTCGCCACCAGGTGGTCGAGGAACGCGGCCTGGGCGTCGAGCAGGGCGACCCGGTGGAACGACCGTCCCAGGTGCCAGTCCGACGTATGCAGGAGTCTCATGATTCCCGAGGGTATCGGTGGGGTCGGACATCCCGGGCGGCAACTGCCTTACCGGTACGGCTCACAGCTGTCACGCGTCCCCGTACGCCTCGCCGCCGAGCTCCAGCGTCGCGGTGCCCGCGGTGACATCCGCGAGCCAGCGGCGCAGGGACTCCACGTCCGCCTCCGGGAGGGCGATGCCGATCGTGACGGCCTCGGCGTAGCGCACCTCGCGCACGGCGCGGCCGGTGGCCCGCAGGTCGTTCTCCAGCTTGCCCGCGCGCTGGTGGTCGACGGTGACGGTGGCCAGGCGGTAGCGCCGGCGCACCACGGTGCCGAGCGCGTCCAGGGCTTCGCCGACCGCTCCGCCGTACGCGCGGATGAGGCCGCCCGCGCCGAGCTTCACCCCGCCGTAGTAGCGGGTGACGACGGCGACGGCGTACCGCACCTCGCGGCGGGTCAGCATCTGGAGCATCGGGAGCCCTGCGGTGCCGCCCGGCTCGCCGTCGTCGCTCGCCTTCTGTACGGAGGCGTCGGCCCCGATGACGTAGGCGAAGCAGTTGTGGGTCGCCGTCGGGTGCTCCGCGCGGACGCGCGCGACGAAGGCCTGCGCCTCCTGCTCGGTCGCGGCGGGCGCGAGCGCGCAGATGAACCGCGATCGGTTGATCTCGGTCTCGTGCACGCCCTCGCGGGCGATCGTCCGGTACTGCTCCTGCATACGGCCACCCTATGCGGTGCCGCGCCCGTGACCTGCGGCTCACCGCGGGGCCCCGGTGGCTCGGGCGGCGCTCGCCGGGGCCGCGGGGGCCCGGGGTGACGGATGTCACCGGGGCGGGGGCCGGGTGCCGGACCGAGGCGCACCCCCGGGCGACATCCCGGTGGACATCAGTTGAACCGTCACCCGCTCCTCCCCCTTGATCCTCAACTCTCCCTATAGCCGACTCACGCAGGCTGCGGGGAGGAGTCGTGCCACAGCAGAGAGTGCGCCGATCCGTAAGGAGCAATCCGATATGTCAGCAAACCTCCCGTTATTCTCCGTCCTTCTGGGAGGCGATTACGCGGGCAAGTCATCAGCGATCTCCCGGCTCGCGGGGGGCCCCGAGCCCGTCCGGGTCGTCTCGGTCGACGACCGCTTCCTCACCGAGCGGCACGCGCTGATCGGCCGGCTGCGGCGCGAGGTGGTGAAGGACGTCGCCGCCCCGGACGGCGCCTACTCGCCCGACTTCATGGCCAGCATGCTCCAGACCGCCGTGGTGCACCTGCGCGACCAGCTCCTCACCGCCGCCGGGACCGCCGACGACGGGCCGCTCCTCGTGGACTCGTACTACTACAAGATCCTCGCGAAGTGCCGTCTGGCGGGGGTCCGCGAGAACCCCATGTACGACTGGTGGCGCTCGTTTCCCCAGCCGCGCCACGTCGTCTACCTCAGGGTCGCGCCCCAGGAGGCCTGGCGCCGCAGCCGGCGCGGCAGAGGGCTCAACTCCCTCGAACACTACGGCGTGCGGCCGGACCGGATGTCGTTCGAGCGGTACCAGACGGACCTGGAGAAGCTGATGTGGGACGAGATCCGGGACCTTCCGGTGACCGTCCTGGAGCAGCAGGGCTCCCCCGGACGGACCGCCGACGCCGTGCGGGAGGTGGTCCGCCATGACGGTGTCTGAGGCGCGTCGGGACGGATTGCCCCGGACCGATCCGGAGCGGGTGGAGCGATACCGGGCGCGGGTGTTCGCCGCACGGGCCCGGCTGCGGGCGGCGTTCACGGACCCGGCCGGACACCAGCAGCGGGTCCTGGAGGACCTGCTCGCCTTCAACGCCGACACCGCGTACGGCCGCGCCCACGGCTTCGCGCGCGTGCGCACCCCGGACGACTGGCGCGAGGCCGTGCCCGTCCAGGACTACAGCGGCCTCGCACCCTGGATCGAGCGCGCCGCCGCGGGCGAGGAGAACGTCCTCACGGCCGACCGGCCCGCCGTCTTCTTCACCAGCAGCGGCAGCACCGGCGCCCACAAGAAGATCCCGGTCACGCCCCGCTTCATGCGCACCACGTTCTTCCCGTTCTACTACGCCGCCTGGGCGCCGCTGATCGAGCACTTCCCCGACGTCCTGGCCCGCCCGGACGCCGTCCTCAACCTCAAGCACGACCCCGTCGCCGCTCCTCCGACCACCGCCTCGGGACTCCCCCATGTCGGCACCAGCCAGGTCGACTTCGGCGCGCGCTTCGGCGAGCCGCTCTCCGCGGAGCCCGGTACCGGCGCCCCCTGGGCCACCCTGCCCGTACAGGTGGAGGCGGGGGCGCACCTCGACAAGATGTACCTTCGGCTGCGGCTGGCCGTCGAGAGCGACGTCCGTTGTGTCATCGGGATCAACCCGGCGATGGTCGCGGCCCTCCCCCACCAGCTGAATCTGTGGTGGGAGCGCATCGTCCGGGAGGTGGGCGACGGCACCCTGGGCGGGCATCCCCACCGCCCGCCCAACCCCGCACGCGCGCGCGAACTCGACCGTCTCGCCGCGCACTTCGGGCGGATCCGGCCGGCCCACATCTGGCCGAACGTGCGCGCCCTGTTCTGCTGGACCACCGGCCTCGCCTCGCTCTACCTCCCGCGTCTGCGCGAGGAGTTCGGGCCGGGCGTCACCCTCCTGCCCGCCCCGGTGGCCGCCTCGGAGGGCCCGACCGGAGTCGCCCTCGACCGCCACCCGACCGCCGGCAGCCTCGTCGTCACCGCCTCCCTGTACGAGTTCGCCGACGCCGACCAGGACCTCGCCCCCAGGATGCCGACGCTCCAGCCCCACGAACTGGAGGTCGGCCGCGACTACCACACCGTCTTCAGCCACGTGGGCGGTCTCTACCGCTACGCGGTGGGTGACGTCGTACGGGTCGTGGACCACGAGGGCGGTGTGCCGCGCCTCGAATACGCAGGCCGCAACACCCTCTCCGACGCGGCCGGGGAGCGGCTGCGCGACGCCCAGGTCCTGCGCGCCCTCACCACCGCCCTCGCCGCGGGCGGTCTCGAACTGCGCAACGCCGCCTGCCGTGTCACCCCTGATCCCCATGGCACCCCCGCCTACCAATTCGCCCTCGCCTCAGCCACTCCTTGGAGCGAGACCGAGACCGACGCGTTCCTGACGCGCCTCGACCACGCCCTCGCGCGGGAATCCCCCGGCTATCGCCGCGCCCGCGCCCACGCCCGCCTGGGCGCCCCCACCGCCCTCCTCCTGCATCCCGACGCCTTCCTCGACGACTGGCACGCCACCGTCGCCGACGGCGTCCGTCCCACCCAGGTCAAAGACCGGCTCTTCCGCCAGGACCCGGCGCAATGGCAACGACTCACCGACGGGAACGGTTCCTGACCCTCCAGTCGCGGCCCCACCCGCCACCGCGGCCCCGCGACCCCACCCGCCCGACCGAAGGAGACGACAACCCCGTGACCGAGTTGCTCGACGCCGTCGAACGCACCGCCCTGCTCACCGCCGCCCTGCGTGCCGCGGAGACGCGCCGGCCCGACCGCATCTACCGGGATCCGTACGCGGACACGCTCTGCGGGGAGATCGGTCCGGAGCTGCTGGCGGAGATCCGGAAGGCGACGTTCCCGGCAGACGCCTCGCGTACGCTCCCCAGCACCCCCGACTACAACGCCATCCGCACCCGGTTCTTCGACGACTTCCTTCAGGAAGCGGCCCGCGAGCCGGGGATGCGGCAGATCGTGCTGGCCCCGGCCGGGATGGACTCGCGCGCGTACCGGCTGCCCTGGCCCGAGGGGCTGTGCTACTACGAGGTCGACCGGCCCGCGGTGCTGGCGTACAAGCGGGACCGGCTGGAGGGGGTGCGGCCGGGGACCGACCACCGTACGGTCGCCGTGGACCTCACCGCGCCCGACTGGGAGGACGACCTGCGGAAGGCGGGCTACGACCCGGCCCTGCCGTCCACCTGGCTGCTGGAAGGGCTGCTGTACTACATCCCCGAAGAGGACACCCGACGCGTCCTGCGCCGTGTGGCGGACTTCTCGGCGCCCGGCAGCCGGATCGCCGCCGACCTGGTCAACTGCGCGGCCCTGACCCTCGCTCATATGCGGGGCCTGCTCGACATCTTCGCGGGCTGGGGCTGCCCCTGGCTGTTCGGGACCGACGAGCCCGAGGCGCTCTTCGACGACTGCGGATTCTCCGTGGCGGCGGTGCAGCCGGGTGAACCGGGGGCGGACTTCGGCCGCTGGCCGGACCCGGTGCCGCCGCGGCACGAGACGGACGTGCGCCGGGTGTTCTTCGTCCACGGCCGGCGGCGCTGATGTCCAAGGCTCTGGTCGTGGGAGGCAGTGTCGCGGGACTGGCCTCCGCTCTCGCGCTCGCCGGCTCCGGGCGGCAGGTCGTCGTCCTGGAGCGTTCCGCCCCGCCGCCCCGGGGCGCGATGGCCGATCTGCACGGCCGCTGGCAGCGCCCCACCGTGCCGCAGGCCCAGCATTCCCACACGTTGACCTCGCTCGGCGTCCGCACCCTGCGCACCCGCGCCCCCGAGGTGCTGGAGCGGCTGCTCGCCGCCGGCGCCCCGCTGTTCGACCTCACGCGCGCGATGCCGCCGGGTGCGACCGACCGCGCGCGCGAGGTGGGCGACGACCTGCTGGTCGCCCTGGGCTGCCGCCGCACCACGCTCGAACTCGTCCTGTACCGGACGGTCGAGGCCCTGCCGCAGGTGGAGATCCGGCACGGCACGACCGTACGCGGGCTGCGGCTGAGCTCCGACCGGCAGTCGGTGCGCGGCGTGGTGACCACCGACGGCGCGCATCTGTCCGCCGATGTGGTCGTGGACGCCACCGGGCGCCGCGCCGCCGCCCGTGGCTGGCTCACCGACGCGGGAGTCCCGGTCCCGGGGGATCTGACGAGCCCCGGGGGGCTGCGCGGCTTCACCCGCTTCTACCGGCTCAGAAGCGGGACCCTGCCCGGTCCGCTGAACCGCGGCCACGCCGCCGGTGACATCTGGGACCACTACGCGGGCGTGCTGCACCCCGGCGACGCGGGCACCTTCGCGATCGCCCTGGGCACCCTGCCCGGCGACACGGAGCTGGACCGGCTGCGGCACGCCGACGCCTTCACCGCCGTCGCACACGCGACTCCCGGACTCACCGCCTGGCTGGACGAGGCCGTCAGCGCCCCCATCTCGGCCGTCCACACGATCGGCGGCCCGGCCAACGCGCTGCGGGCGACCGCCGTGCGTCCGCCCGTGACGGGGCTGTTCCCGGTCGGGGACGCGGCCTGTGTCACCAACCCGCTCCACGGGCGCGGGATGTCGCTGGCGCTCGCGCAGGCCTTCGGCCTGGCCGACACGCTCGCGGCCCACCCGGCCGGGCGGCGCGGCGAGGCCGCGGCCGAGTTCGCCGACGTCCTGCTGCGGCCGTGGTACGAGCACGCGGCGAGCACCGACCGGGAGCGGATCGGGCGCTGGAGCGCCGTCGTGCACGGCCGCTCCCTGCCGCCCGCCTACCCCGGCTGCCCCGACACGTCCATACGGTCGGCCGCCACCCATGACGGGACGGTGTGGCGGGGGCTGACGCGGGTCCTGATGGGGCTGAGCACTCCGGACGAGGTGTTCGGGGACGAGAAGTTCCGCCACCGCGTCGCCCAGGCACCGCGTGGCGGGCTCCCGATGAGCGCCGGGCCGCTGCCGCGCCAGAAGCTCCTGAGCGTCCTGGCGGCGGCGGAAGGAGCCTCCTCGTGACGCCCCTGTGCCGACGCGCCGCCCCCGGGCCGGACGGAGGGCGCCCGTGACCGCCCCCGCCCTCCTCTCCTCCCCCGGGGCCGGGGCCGGGGCGGCGCGCCCCCGGGTCCTGCTCGCCCCCGTCACGATCACCCCCTCCAAGCCGCTCATGCCCTCCCACCTCAAGGGCCTGTTCTGGACGGACGTGATGTACCGGGCGACCGCGTGCCTGGCGGAGGTCGACTACCGCTTCAGCCACACCACGTATCACCTGACCGAACAGACCCTGGCCTTCTGGGAGTTCCTCGACCGGACCCAGGGCGACACCGGTTACGCGGAGCTGACCGAGGACGACATCGGCTCGCTGTACGTACGCCACCGGGCGGCGAAGGACCCGGTTCCGGCCGCCGCGCTGCGCCCGTACGCCGACGCCGTCGAGCACCACGGCTGGGTGCACCCGGCCGCCACCCGCGTCCTCGAACTGTGGCGGGGCCACTACGCCGGCCTGGGCCTGTACGACCCCGGCCTCCTCGACCACCAGCCGCCTGGTCTCGGTCTGGAGGAGGCTCTGGAGCAGCTGCGCGCGCGTGGACTGTGCCTGGACCACCGGGGGCTCGGCGGCCCGGTCTACCTCGACCTGACGCGGCACGGTCTGCCGCTGCGGCAGATCGTCACCGCCGACGGGCGGCCCAACTACCTCGCCTGCGCCCTGCGGGAGCTCCTGCCGCTCGCGCCGCACTACGACGAGGTGGTGTTCCTCTACGACCGTGAGCTCGACCCGGACTACCAGCTCCTCGCGCGCGTGCTCGGCCCACTGGGGCCGGTCGTGCACCGGGTCACCGTGGGGCGCGTGCCGGTCGACGGCCGGATTCGTTCGGCCCGGTCGGGCGGCTGGCGGGGCACGGACGCCACCGCGCTGCTGGACGCGGCCCGTGCCGACCACGACGAGGCGGCGATCCGGCTCGGTATGCGGCTCTACTTCATCGCCACGCTGGGGCCGGGCCAGGCCCAGTCGCACCGGCCCGATCTGCTGCGCCAGTGCCTCGGGCGCGCCGAGCGCCTCCTCGCGGGCGCGCCCGCCACCGCGGAGCCCGCTCTGCCCGCACGGCTGGGCGTCCACCGCCGCGACCACACCCATGTGGATCCCTACCGGCTCACCACCAGTCTGCTGGGCCGGCGCCGTGCCGCGCCCGCGCGCGATCTGCTGAGGGAGGTCTTCCTGTGCCCCTGACCGGGCGACGGCCGCGCCCGCCGGAGGCGCCCGTAGCGCTGACGCAGCGGCGGCTCCACGCCGAGGCGCTGCGGCGGCTGCGGGCGGCGCGGCCCGAACTGGTCCCCGCCGAGGGAGAGTCGGATACGGCCGCGCTGCTGGCGGCGCGCACCCGGCTCAGCGAGCGGCCGGACGCCGGCGCCGTCCAGGCGGTGGCGGTCGTGCGCCACTTCGACCCGGCGGCCTGGGTCCGTGAGGCGTCCGCCTTCGCTCTGGGGCTCGCGCCCGACGCGGCGGCGGCCTGGCGCCGATCATTCACCCGAACGGTGTATCTGGCCGGGAACCCCGCGAACCTGCTGGGCCGTTACTCCTTCGACCGCCTGGCCGAGGACGGGTCGGTCGGCTGGTGCGGCCCGGCACCCGCCGCGAGCAGTGCGGAGCTGCGCCGTCTGCTCAAGCTGTTCCTGTCCACGGCCGCGTTCCCGGTGGGCCCGCCGAGAACGGTCACGGTCCCGGCCCCGACCGCCACTCGGGGCGGCTCCGGGACACGGCGACAGCACCCGGCGCGGTCAGTCGCGCCGCCTTCCGGCCCACCGCCGAGGGCCGGGATCCACCGCGACCTCTATCTGGCCGCCTCGGGCGTTCGGGTGCCCGAGGCGCTCGTCCACCTCAACCACCTCGTGGCCGAGGCGGCCCTGGACGGCCTGATCTCGCCGGGCGACCGGCTGACCCTGCGCTCCGTCCCGAGCCTGACCGGCGCGACCGCTCCCTTCGCCGCGCTCCGCGTCGACATCGACCCCGCCCACCCCGACCGGCTCCGCGCCTTCGCCGCACTGACCGAGGAGACCCCCGATGACTGACTCCGCCCCGCTTGCCGCCGACCGCCTCCCGGGCACGCCCCCGGTCCGCCTGGGCATCCACGGCTCGCCCGACCTCGCCGCCGCGATCATCCGCGCGGCGGGCCGCGACCAGAACGAGGTCGAGCTCGTCGGGTACGAGGTGGCCGACCCGTTCCGTGGACTGCGGGCGAAGGAACTGGACGTCATGATCGTCAAGTACGGGCTGCGGGAGTCCGATCTGGCGGTGAGCCGGCCCGTGGCCCTCGATCCGCGCGCGGTGATCGTCGGCGCCCACCACCCGCTCGCCACGCACGCGTCGGTGTCGGTGGAGGAGCTGGCCGCCTACGAGGGCTTCCGCTGCCCGGGCGCCTTCCCCGAGTACGTGTGGGACGAGGTGGTGCCGCCCCGCACCCCCAAGGGCCGCAGGATCCGGCGGGCGTATGAGATGGGCACGGTGAAGGGCCTGATGGGGACGCTCTCCGGGACGGACGCGGTGCATCTGACGTTCCAGTCCCTGGAGGCGGTCGCGCCGGCCCGGATGAAGGTGGTCCCGATCTTCGACCTGCCGCCCGCGCCGGTCTCCCTCGCCTGGCTGCGCACCCCCGAACCGGCCGCGCACATCACGCGGTTCATCGAGGACGCCGAGAACGGGAGCACCGCGCGATGACGGCGGCGCCCGGCGGCGCGGTGCCCGTGGTGCTCCTGCACGCGCTCGCTCTCGACTCCTCCATGTGGGACGCGCAGCGAGCGGCCCTGGAGCGGCGCGGCCACCCCGTCATCGCGCCCGACCAGCGCGGTTTCGGCGGCACTCCGCTCGGTGCCGGTCCGCCGTCGCTGGACGCGGTCGCCGACGACCTGGCACGGGAGCTGGACAGGCGCGGGATCGGGCGCGCGGTGCTGGTCGGGGTGTCGATGGGCGGCTACGCGGCGATGGTGTTCCTGCGTCGGCATCCGGGGCGGGCCCAGGGGCTGGCCCTGCTCTCGACGCGGGCGCAGGCGGACGACGAGGCGGCACGTACGGCCCGGGCGGGATTCGCTGCCCTGATGGAGGACCCGGTGAGGGGCCCGGCGGCCGTCGAGTCCACCGTGCCCCGGCTGGTCGGCGCGACCACGCGGGCCGAGCGCCCGCAGGTGCTGGCGCGGGTCCGCGCCGTCGCGGCCCGGGCCGCCCCCGCGTCCCTGGCCTGGGCCCAGCGGGCGATCGCGGCGCGCGAGGACACGCTGGACGTTCTGCGGGGCGCCGACCTTCCGGCCGTGGTGATCATCGGGGAGGAGGACGAGCTGGTGACGGAGGCGGACGCGCGCACGATGGCCGACGCCCTGCCCCGGGGGCGCCTCGTCGTCGTCCCGCGCGCGGGCCATCTGCCGCCGATGGAGACACCCGAGGCGACCCAGGCCGAGCTGGACGCGCTGCTCGAAGAGTGCGCAGCACTCACCGCGGAAGGGGGAGGGCGCTGATGCCGGGCGAGGACCACCGTGCCTGGGGGTTCACGACCTCCACCGGGCTCGGTTTCACCCACCACACCATCGTCGACGCCCACTTCGAGGCGTGCCGGGACGCCTACCTCACTCTCCTGGGCCGGGCGGGCATCCGGCCCGGTGCGCACGTCCTGGACGCGGGCTGCGGAGGCGGGGACTTCCTGCCGTGGCTGGCGGACCTGGTGGGGCCACGGGGACGGGTCTCGGCCGTGGACCTGGCCGAGGAGAACGCCGGGCTGGCCCGGGAACGGCTGGGGCGGTGGGCTCCCGCCTGCCCGGTGGAGGTGCGCCGCGCCGACCTGCTGGAGCTGCCCTTCGCGGACGCCACCTTCGACGCCGTCTGGTGCGCCAACACCGCGCAGTATCTGAGCGACACCGAACTGGCCCTCGCTCTGCGGGAGCTGCGCCGGGTGGTGCGGCCCGGCGGCACGATAGCGGTGAAGGACCTGGACGCCCATCTGATCACCGCCCGGCCGGCCGACCCGTATCTCTTCGCGGACTTCTTCCGCGCGGCCGGACGCACTCCGGGATACGCGGCCCAGCTCCTGCGCAGCCGTGATCTCTACCGTCATCTGAAGGCTGCGGGCCTGACCGATGTGCGGCAACAGACGGTCCTGATCGAGCACTTCGCCCCGCTCTCCCCGCAGGCCCGGGCGTTCTACGCCCCGACCTGCGCCCGCCTCGCCGAGCAGGCGGCGGCGCTCGGGCTGAGCGAGGAGTGGGGCCGGTTCGCGGACCCGGACGCGGCGGACCACCCGCTGGACGCGCCCGACGGATACATCAGCGAGGGCAATGTGCTGGCCGTCGCCACCGTGCCCGGCGGATGGGAATTCCGGGAGCCCGCCACTCGTTCTGCGGGAGAGAAGCACATCTGACGGGCCCCTGGTCCGCGGGAGGCATGACGTGAGCAGCGAGCAGGAGACCATCCGCAGGATCCTGACCGAGACCGGGGACACCTGGGCGGTCGTGGGTCTGTCGTCCAACGAACGCCGCGCGGCGTACGGAGTGGCGGCGGTGCTCCAGCGGTACGGGAAGCGGATCGTGCCCGTCCATCCGAAGGCCGAGACGGTCCACGGCGAGCAGGGGTATCCGTCGCTGGACGCGATCCCCTTCGACGTCGACGTCGTGGACGTGTTCGTGAACAGCGAGCAGGCCGGGGAGATAGCCGACCAGGCGGTGGCCGCCGGGGCCAGGGCGGTCTGGTTCCAGCTCGGGGTGATCGACGAGGCGGCGTACGAGCGGACGCGGGCCGCAGGGCTCGACATGGTCATGGACCGCTGCCCGGCGATCGAGCTGCCCCGGCTCGGCTGAGCCCCTCGGGGCCGCGGGGCCGCGCCCGCGTCCCACCACCCTCCGCATCCCACCGCATCCCACCGTCCCTGTACCGGCCGTCCCGGCGCGCTCATACTGACGCCATCCCCAGCCCCCGAACCGACCCACGGGAGGCGCGCCTTGCCGACGTTCATCCGCACCCCGGACGGCCGGAACCTGGCCGTGGAGAGCCGGGGCGACCCGCGGGGCAGGCCGGTGTTCCTGCTGCACGGCACTCCCGGCAGCAGACACGGCCCGGCTCCCCGCAGCACCGTGCTGTACCGGATGGGCGTCCGTCTCATCACCTTCGACCGGCCGGGGTACGGCGACTCGGACCGGCGCTCCGGGCGGCGGGTCGGGCACGCGGCGCAGGACGTGGCGGCGATCGCCGACGCCCTCGGGCTGGGCGAGTTCGCCGTGGTGGGGCGCTCGGGCGGCGCTCCGCACGCGCTGTCGTGTGCCGCGCTGCTCGGCGGGCGCACGGCCAGGACGGTGGCGCTGGTACCGCTCGCGCCACGGGACGCGGAAGGGCTCGACTGGTTCGACGGGATGACCGAGGACAACGTCCGGGCGTACACGATCGCGGCGGGTGGTCCCCGGGCGGTGACCGCCGCCTTCGAGGGGCGGGCGGCGACGATACGGGCGGATCCGAGGGCGACGGTCACCGCGATGCACGCCATGGTGCCGGGGCCGGACCGGGAAGTGCTGGCCGACGCCGCGATCCGGGCGCTGCTGGTGCGCAACTTCGCGGAGGGGCTGCGCTGTTCGGCCGACGGGTGGGTGGACGACATCCTGGCGCTGAGCTCGCCCTGGGAGTTCCGGCCGGAGGACATCCGTACGCCGGTGCTGCTGTGGCACGGCGCGCAGGACGTCTTCGCGCCCGCGCGGCACACCCGCTGGCTGGCCGAGCGGATACCGGGCGCCCGGCTGGAAGTGCCGTCGGACCAGGCGCACTTCGGCGCGCTCTCGGTGTTCACCTGGGCGCTGCGGTGGGCGGTGGCCTGAGGGGCGCGCTCCCGTGCGGCCGTCGCGCGGCGGGGTGAGCGGCGTTGATCCGGCCGGGGGCCGCGACGCGGCTGCGGGCCGACTCAGCCCCGGCCCCGGGCGCGCGGCTCTCCGCGGTCCCTCCCGTGCGGCCCGGCACCCCGGCGCACTCCCCGCCCGCGTCAGACCGGCTGGATCTCGATGTCCCGGTCCAGCCGTCGCCATGAGCGGGCCGCCTCCGCGATCGGGTGGTCCACGCCGAGCCGTTCCGCGGCCGGTTCGATCACCGCCGCGCGCATTCCGGCCGCGTCGTCCCCCCGGCCCGCCGCCCGCAGGGAGACCGCCAGATTCGACCGGCAGACCAGTACGTCCGGATGCCAGGCGCCGAGCTTGTCGAGCAGCCCCTCCAGCGCCACGTACTCCCACCGCTCGGCGAGGTCGGCCCGGCCCAGGTCCCCGTACACGTTCGCCAGGTTGACGGCCGCGCAGAGGGTGAACGGGTGCTGGGGGCCGAGCGCCCGCTCCAGGCGCCCGCGGACCTCCTCGGCGTCTTCGACCGCCTCCTCGGCGCCTCCGGTCGCCCGCAGATGGACGATCACGTTCGCCCGGCACGCCAGGCTGTAGGGGTGGGACTCCCCCAGCGTCCCCCGGTACCCGTGCAGCGTCCGCCGCGCCAGCTCCAGGGCGCGCCCGGGTTCGCCGGTGGCCGCCAGGTCGGCGGCGAGGCTGACCCCGCAGGCCAGGGTGTCGGGCGAGTCGGGACCGTACCGGTCGTGGAAGCGCTCGTACGCCTCGCTCGTCAGCCGCATCGCCTCGTGCGGATGTCCGGCCCTGCGCAGCGAGACGGCGAGGCTCTTGGCGGCGCGCAGCACCTCGGGGGCGTGCGGGTCCAGGACCCGGCGCAGCCCCTCCACGACCTCGCGCAGGACCTCGCCCGACACCGCGTACTCGCCGGTCTCGCGCAGGTCCCGGGCCAGGTTCGCCTTGGTGACCAGGGTGTAGGGGTGGTCGTCGCCGAGCAGCATGCCGCGCCGCTCCACGGTCCGCTCGTCGAGGCGCCGCGCGGCCTCGCTGTCCCCGGTCAGCCGGTAGTCGATGGCGAGGTTGTGCGCGGCGGTCAGGGTGCGCCGGTGGGTCTCCCCGAAGAGGCCCCGCATGCCCCGGTAGACCCACAGGTCGCGCTCCAGCGCCTCGGTGAACCTGCCGACCGCGCGCAGGTCGGCGGCGAGGCTGCCGGTGACGACCAGCACGCTGGGGTGGTCGTCGGCGGGGTGGAACAGGCGCTGCTGGCGGGCGAGGGTGTCCTCGTCCAGGGTCAGGGCTTCCTGGTAGCGGCCCTGGGCGCGGAGCGCGTTGGCCAGCTCGAAGCGGATGTTGAGGGTCTGGAGCGCGTCCTCACCGAGCCGGCGGGTCCAGATGCGGTCCAGTTCGGCTCCGAAGGCCCGGGCGCTCTCCAGTTCGCCGCGGCGCAGCAGATAGCGGATCCGGTCGATCATCAGCTCGCGGGCCTTGGGGTCGTCGCTCTCCGCGACGCCGGACGCGTTCAGATGCGGCCAGATCAGCTCGAAGGCGGGCCAGCTCTTGGGGTCGTTCACCGGGTCGTCGCGGTCGACGCCCTCGGCCGGCCGCGCCTGCGCCAGGATGCGGTGGACGACCTGCTTGGTCTCGGTCTGCTCCTCGGCGGTGAGCGCGTCGCGCACGGCCGCCTGGACGAGGCGGTGCACCTGGATGCTGCTGTCCGCCGGGTCCACCTTGGCCAGGGCGAACCGGTTGAGCGTCTGGATGACCCGGCCCAGCATGTACCGCTCGCGCAGATCGGCGTCGTACGGCAGCAGCGCGTCGAACATCGCGTCGCTGCCGATCAGCCGCATCGAGACGGGTTCGGCGGAGAAGAACGAGCAGATCTCCAGCAGACGCACCGCGGCCCGGGACTCCTCGCGCAGCCTGCTGATGGAGATGGCCCAGGTGGCGCCGAACCGCAGCCCGTACCCCGGGGCCGTGCCCAGCGAGAGGACCTAGGTGCTCTGCTCCGCGAGCTGGCGCAGATACTCGTCGACGGGCGTCGCCGTCTCGGCGAGCCAGGCCGCCGCCACCTCCACGGCCAGCGGCAGATCGCCGACCGCGTCGGCGACCCGGTCGGCGTCCTCGGGCGGCAGGCCCGCCACCCGCCAGGTCAGGTGCTCCACGCTCTCGAACCGGTCGAAGACCTCGACCTGGGTGCTCTCCACCCGTGGGGTGGCCGGTTTGTTGCGGCAGGTGGCGAGGAGATGCCCGTAGACCGAGCCGGGGAGCGGTCCGATGGCGTCGGGCAGGCGGCGCAGCGCCTGGTCCGGGTCCTCGACGTTGTCGAAGATCAGCAGCCAGCGCGGATAGCGCTCGCCGCGCCACAGCTCCTGGAGGGCCGCCATGGCCGCCTCGGCCACCACGTCCCCGGCCCGCAGGTCCATCTCGGCGGCGAGCTGCGCCAGCGACGCCACCACCAGGTCGGGGCGCTCCGCCTCGATCCACCAGACCAGGTCGTAGTCGGCGCGGAAGCGGTGCGCGTACTCCAGCGCGACCTGTGTCTTGCCCACGCCGCCGAGTCCGTACAGGACCTGGGGCAGGCGCTGGGCGGAGCGGCTGTCGCCGCGCAGTTGGTCGCGTACCCGGTCGAGCAGGTCGGTGCGGCCGGTGAACCAGGTGTTGCGCGGCCGTACGTTCCACACGCGGGGCGCGTTCCCGGGGAAGCGGGGCCGCTCGGGGGCGCACGGCAGCGTGCCGGCGGCCTCCGCCCGGCCGAGTGCGCCGAGCAGCGCCGCCGCCGCCTCGGCCTCGTCGACGCGCACCAGGTCCACCGCGCGCAGACCGCCCGGCGGCGGGGTGAGCCGTACGTCGCCGACGCGCACGGGCAGCACCTGGCGGCGGCCTCCGGCCCGGTCCTGGGCGGGGCCGCTGTCCCACAGGCCGCGTCCCGCGCGGGACTTGAGGTAGGGCGGGGAGGCGAGGTGCAGAACGCGGTGGGCCTCCCCCGCGGGTTCCTCCTGGGGCCGCCCGGGGTGGGGGGCGCGCACATCGACGGGGAAGGTGCGGAAGCCCGCCGCGCCGAGGACGGCGGTCAGCCACTCGACCCACATCCGGTCCTCGGAGACGTGGTTCAGGACGATGTTGGCGGGCGAGACGGGCCGGCGCCGGGTGAAGGCGTCGAGGTGGGCGATCCGCAGGGCCTCGTCGATCGGCGGCAGCCCGGTCACCTCGCCCTCGGTGAGCACCCCGGTGAGCCGCTCGCAGGCGGCCAGCAGCGAACTGCCCAGACCCGGCGTGTCGCCGAAGGTCGCCAGGACCTCCTCGTAGGCGTAGAAGGGCCGGTACGGGATCTCCACCGTGCCCCAGTAGCCGTCGGCGGCCTCGCCGCGCAGTCCGCTGGGGAAGCCCTCGAAGCACTCCCGGGCGAGCGCCCGCCCGGCGTCGGCCTTCTCCTTCTCGCCGTCGTCGATCCGGGTGGGGACGGGCAGGATGCGGATGCCCCGCTCGTGGTAGCGCTCCTCGATGTAGCGGGCGACGGCCGAGGCGCCGTCGATGCTCTGGTCGCTCAGGGTGAAGCAGACGACGAGCACCTGGGGCATCTGGACCGTGCAGATGTCGGCGATGTCGCTGAGCCCGGTGCGGCTGTCGATCAGGGTGAAGTCGTAGTGGCGGCGCATGTCGTCGCCCATGGCGTCGAAGAACTGGCCGCCGCCGGAGTGCTCGTAGAAGTGGTCCCAGTCCATCCGTCCCACGACCGAGGAGTAGTCGCGGTTGCGGCGGCCCGCCGAGAGGAAGTCCAGGCTGCCGCCGCTGGGGAAGGACCAGTCGAGGGTGACGGCGTGCGGGCGCACGCGCGCGTAGGCACGGTGCCAGTCGGGGGCGTGCTCGCCGGTCCGGCGGGCCTCCTCCTGGTACTCGGTGATCAGGTTGATCAGGCCCGGGGTGGCCTCCAGATCGCGCAGGTTGAGGAAGGGGTGGAAGAACCGGTGCAGGCCCGGTGCCTCCAGGTCCCAGTCGACGGCGAGCACCCGGTAGCCGTTGGCCGCCAGGATCCAGGCGCAGTTGGCGAGCGCCATCGTGCGTCCGGTGCCGCCCTTGTACGAGTAGAACGTGATGACGGTCCCGTCACGGTTCTCGGCCATCTGGAGGGCCCTCCCCCTGCTCGGCCTGGCTGTTCCCGGCGGCGCGCTGTTCCGGCTGGTCCCCGGTGCGGTCGCGGGCCGTCCGGCCGAGCCCGACCCCGCCCGGCAGGACATGGGGCAGCGGGCTGCCGGGCCCGGCCGGCCGGTCCGTGCGGGCGGCGCTCTCGTAGTGCCTGACCGCCGACCGGACCGCCCTGGGGAGCTCCTGGCTGAAGGCTTCCAGAGTAGGCAGTCCGCCGCCCTGCGTCAGGTGGCCCGGGCTCCGCCGCAGTCTCGCGCCGAGGACTTCGTCGGCCACATGGCGCAACTCGGCCTCGCGCGGCGGCGATTCGGGGTCCGCGCGGTTCCACGGGACCATCACGCTGAGCCAGGGCCGCGGCTCGGCGCAGAGCAGCCGCACCAGCTCCCGGTGGCGCGGGGACTGCAGCGCCCAGCGGTCCAGCAGCAGCAGCCCGGGGGCCTCGGGCGGCCCCGGGCGCAGCAGTCGGTCGGCGCGGTCCTCGAACTCGGCGAGATGGACGGAGTAGTTGAGGTTCACCACGAGGTCGGCGGTGTGACGGGCCAGCGGGCGGGCGGAGAGCGGATGGTAGGGGTTCCAGTCGCTGGGCCGGGGGCCGTAGCAGTCGGGGCCGCGTCCGTGCGGCAGGCCGTCGCGGGAGCAGGCGAGGACGGTCACCTCCAGGTCGCGGCCCGGGCCGGGGGCGGGACCGAAGGCGGAGGTGAGGGTCGCGTAGTCCTGGTACGGGTCGCCGTCGGGCACCAGGGTGCGCTCGGCGACGCTCACGATCCGCTTGGCGAGCCGGTAGACGGCGTGTTCGTAGTGGTCGCGCAGATAGGTGAGCTTGATCATCCCGTAGAAGCCCTCGTCGGCGTACTCGTCGCCGAAGTCAGCGTGGTCGAACCGCAGCCTGCGGGCGGCCTGCGGGAGTTGGTGGGGCAGGACGGGCAGCCAGAGGGCGGGGACGATGGCGGGGGGCGCGTGGTGCTCGCTGCGCGACTGGTGGAGGGCCTCGCGCCCGGCGAAGGCGAACCACTCCCGGCCGCACTGCTCGCTGAGGAAGTAGCGCGGCGAGTAGAGCGGGACGAAGACGCGGCAGTGCGCCAGCGCCTCGGTGATCTGCTCCTGCCAGTCCTCGCCCGGCCGCACATGCTGGTCCATGAACCCGGCGGGCACCCCGGCCGGGAGCGCGGTCAGCTGCATCACGTGCGCGGACAGGTCGCGGAAGAAACGCCGCACCCAGAGGTCGGGGTCCTTGTCCCGGGGATCGTTCTTCGGTGTGTGCGCGTAGCTCAGGAAGAAGTACGGCCTCGGCTCGTGCCCCCCGCCCCGCGCGGCTCCGTGCGGCACCGCTCCCTCCCGGTCCGAGTGGGTGGGTCCTCAGTGTAGAAAGCGAGCGATCCGCGGCGGAACCGCCTGTACGCGTCGATTCGGGGGCGGTCGGTCACCCGCGCGGCGCGTTGCGCGCCCGCCATGCGTCCCGGTGGCGCCGGGCGGAGTCGGCGGCGGCGGCGAGCGCCTCGGGTGCCACCCGCTCCTCCCGCCAGGCCGCGGCTCTCTCCCCCATCCCGGCGACGAAACGCTTGCCCGGGCCGGTGAGCGCGCCGCTGCGGGCCAGTGTGTCGATGGCCTCCGTCGTCTGCCGTCGCCACCGCGCGAACTCGCTCTCGGCCCGTCCGCGCGCCGCCGCGGTCTCGGCGGCCGTGCGCCGTGTCCGCCAGAAGTCGGTGACCGCCAGATGCGCGTACGCCCCCTGCAGCAGGGCGCCGAGCGGCCGGGGGTCCTCGCGCCAGGGCGCGTAGTAGTGGCCGGGGTCCTCGAGGTCGTACAGATCGCAGCTGTCGAGCACCGCGCCCAGTTTCACGTGCTGGAACTCGTGGACGATCAGCAGGGCGAGGAGGGCCGGGGCGGCGGGGCGGGCCGCGCCCACGGCCCCGAAGGCGTCCCGGCAGGTGGCGCTGGTGTCGCCACCCGCCCGGGGGCTCAGCGGGGTGATGGAGCGCAGTCCGGCGGCGATCCCCGGCGCGTACGCCGGCAGTTGGCGCTGGATGAGCGCCCAGGCGCCCGCGAGCGCGTCGGCCCAGGCGCGCGCGCCGGACGCGGGGAGCCGCTCCTCGGCCGGCCAGGGATAGCGGTCGCGCAGCGGGTCGGTGTCCTCCAGGGCGACGGTCCAGCCGCCCGCCTCGAAGAGCCGTACGGGCTGCCAGTGCGGGGTGCGGCCGTCCAGGCCCTCGCTCCAGCCCATCCGGATCCGCCGACCCCCGGCCCGTACGGTGAACCCGTAGGCCTGGGCGGTCAGTTCGGCCTCCTCGGCCCCGCCGGGCAGCAGGGCCCGACCGATGCCGGGCAGGCGCAGGGTGCCGTCGCGCAGGGGCACGACCACGGTGTCGGCGCGCCTGGCCCGCAGCGCCGCGGACGCCGCGAGCTCCGCCAGACCGCCCGCGAGCGCGCCGGGTTCCCGGCCGCCGAGGACACCGAGCGCCCATGGCCGGAAGTACGGGTGGGCGAGGGCGGCCTCCAGGGCGTGCGGTGCCGCGGTGTCCAGATCGAGCAGCAGCTCCCAGGCGGCGCTCGTCCGGCGGTCGTGGAGGTCGGCCCGGCCGCCCAGGGCGGCGAGCAGACCGCGGTTGAGGTCGAGCTGGGCGACGGCGAGACGGGAGACGGCCCCGGCGCCGCCGAAGCCGGCGGCCAGTTCGTCGAAGTCGGCCGGTTCCAGCGTCTGTTCGGGCTCGGGACGGCCGGTGCCGGCGGTGGCGGTGGGCTCGTCGGCCCGGGTGTGCGCCGGGGGCTCGGGGAGCGACTCGTGCGTTCGGATGTTCATGATCAACGCCATCAGGTCGGGGCAGAACACGGACGGGTTGTCGAAGCCGGTTCCGGTCCGGTAGCGGTGGGCGTAGAGGCCGCCGCCGCAGGACGCCACCACCGGACAGGCGGTGCACCGCGCGCAGAGCGCCTCGATCCCCTTCTGCCGGGCCAGCATCCCGGGGTGGGCGAGCACGTCGTCGAGGCTGTGCTCGAAGACGTTCATCCCGGTGGCCGGGGCGCCGTCGTAGGACGTCTTGAGGCTGTCGGCCTGTTCGAAGGTACCGTCGGTCTCGACGACGACCAGGTCGGCCGGGGCGAGCCCGAGGGACTCGGTGAGGCTGGCGCCGCCGCGCAGGGTGCGCCGGACGGACTCGAAGAGCCGTACGGGGACCGGGCGCCCCTGCCCGTCCCAGCGCCGGTGGACGGCGTCGAGCCAGTCCGCGTACGGCGTGGGCGCGTTGGCGGGGCGCGGTGGGGGGTGGTCCCAGGTGGCGTGCGGCAGCAGGAAGTCGACGCGCGGCGGGCGCAGGGCCACCAGCGCGTCGTACACCGCGACCGGGTCGTTCTCCAGGTCGATGGTGCACAGCAGCCCGGCGAACAGCTCCCGGTAGCGGGGGCGGTTCAGCAGGGCGACGGCCTCGACGACGCGGGCGTGGCTGCTGCGGCCGTCGGCGTAACGGCGGTGACGGTCGTTGGCCGCCCGGTCGCCGTCGAGCGAGACGCCGACGTGCACGCCGAGTTCCCGGAAGAGTTCGCAGAACTCCTCGTCGAGCAGCACCCCGTTGGTGTGGATGCGCAGGTCGAGGGCGCTGACACCGCGCAGGGCGCGTGCCAGTTCCTCGGCCGCCCGTCTGAGGAGGGCGGGCCCGGCGAGCAGCGGTTCGCCGCCGTGCAGCACCACGTGGACGGCGGGCAGCCGGTGGGTCCGGGCGTGGGCGGCGATCCGGGCCGCCGTGGCGGCCAGGATCTCGTGCGAGACGGCCCTGGGCCGGCCGCGCCAGCTGGTGTCGGCGTGTTCGTACACATAGCAGTGGTCACACGCCAGGTCGCACCGGCTGTGCATCTTCAGTACGACCTGCGACACCACCGGAGGTGACCGGTCCATGGCCGGGGCCTCCGGCTAGAGCGCCGACTGGAAGGCGGCTACCGGAACCGTCGAGGCGTTCTCGGCGGCGATCAGCCGCTGGATCGCCGCGGGGAGTTCCCCGCCGCGCGCCTGGGCGGCCTGTGTGTGCAGTGATGGCCTTTCACGGCCCTGACGGTCGGGCGCCGGACAAGGTCGTTCGGCGGCCGTGACGAGATGTCCCATGAAACCCCCACCGGCGGGCGTGCCTGGATGCGGGAGGGTGCTCACCCTCTCCGCACTTGTCTTCCCCGCATCAACCACTCTCGCACAGGACGGCGCCGATCGGTCCGACTCCCGCCCAGGGATGGCCGGTTCGCGCCACCCGGCCGGGCCGGTCGTTACGCGACCGGCGCCTCCTGGGCCCCCTGGGCACCGGCAGTGCGGTCAGCGCTCGAAGGGCACCGAGATCGCCATGGTCATCTCCACCGGCTCGGCGCCGTCGTTGCGGTAGGTGTGGCTCGTGCCCGCCTCGAAGGAGACCGAGTGGCCCGCCGGGACCGGGTGTTCGACGCCGTCCACGACGAGGGTGAGGGTGCCCCCGGTGACATGGATGAGTTCGAAGGTGCCCATGGGGTGCGGGTCGGAGGTGCTGCCCTCGCCGGGCATCAGGTGCCACCGCCACATCTCCAGCGGACCGGGGGCCTCGGCGCCCGCGAGCAGGGTGCTGGAGCTTCCCCGCTCGGTGGACCAGAGCCGGACGGCCTGGTCCGGCGGGACGATCCGCACGCTGGGGCCGCTCTCGTAGTCGAGCAGGGTCGTGATGCTCACCCCGAGCGCGTCGGCGATCTTCACCACGGTGCCGACGCTGGGGTTGGTCCGGGCCTGCTCGATCTGGATGAGCATGCCGCGGCTGACTCCGGCGCGGGTGGCCAGCGCCTCCAGGGTGAGGCCGCGCTCGGCGCGCCGGCGCTTGACGTTGCGGGCCAGGGACTGGGTCAGCAGATCGAGGTCCGACACATTCCGTCCACGGTGGGGGCCACCCGAGGCGGCCGACTAATATTTTGGATGACACGTTCAGTATAGTGAACCGCGTTCCGGTGCACCGAACCGTTCACCGCACTGTACTGCGAGGCACCTCGGCGTCTCGCAGACCAGCGCCGTGACCGTCCTCGGCGCGGTCGTCGTGGCCACCGACTGAGCCCGGCGCGAGGGCGGCTACGCCTCCTCGGCCGCCAACTCCGCGACCGCGAGCAGCTGTTGCGGGGTGACCCCCTCGGGGATCGGCACCGGGGCGGGCGTGCGCAGCGGCGGCTGCCAGCCGTTCTCGCGGTCCCACGTCCGGACGACCCGGGCGGGCGCCCCGGCCACCACCGCGTGGTCGGGCACCTCGCCCCGGACCACCGCGCCCGCCGCGACGACCACGTTGCGGCCGAGCCGGGCGCCCGGCAGCACCACCGCGCCGGTCCCCAGCCAGCAGCCCGGCCCGATCTCCACCGGCTCCATCCGGGGCCACTGCTTGCCGACGGGCTGGTGCGGGTCGTCGTAGCTGTGGTTGGTGGAGGTGATGTAGACGTACGGGCCGCAGTACGTGTTCGAGCCGATGGACACCGTCGTGTCCGCGATGACATGGCTGCCCCGGCCGAGCACCACGCCGTCCCCGAGGGTGAGGATCGGCTCGGCGCCCAGGTCGAGGCCCGGCATCATCCCGGCCGTCAGGGTGACCTGTTCGCCGATGATGCAGTGGTCGCCCAGCTCGATCCACGGCTCGCCGAAGACGGTGCCCTGCGGGAAGGCGAGCCGGGTGCCGGCGCCGATCCGGCGGAACCGCAGCCGCCCGGGGTGCTCGGCGGTGACCGCTCCGGCCTGCTGCACCCACTGCCAGCCGCGCTGGACCGCGCCCGCGGCCAGCCGGCGCCGCCAGGCGGTCAGCGAGGAGAACGTGTTTCTGTTCTTCGGCACCCGCACACGGTACTCACCGCCGACCGCCCTGGTCGGCGCCGGGACCTGTGATCTTCCGCTCAGGCCGGGCCGCGCCCGTCAGCCGGCGTGCGCCTCGCGGTGGTCGCGGGCCAGGCCCACGTACATCAGTGCGTTGACCTTGAGGCCCTCGCGCTCCTCCTCGGTCAGCTCGCGCCGGACCCGGGCCGGTACGCCCGCGACCAGCGAACCGGGCGGTACGACCATGCCCTGCGGCACCAGCGCCTGCGCGGCGACCAGCGAACCGGCGCCGATCACCGCCCCGTTGAGGACGGTCGCCCCCATACCGACGAGCACGTCGTCCTCGACCGTGCAGCCGTGCAGGACCGCGTTGTGCCCGACCGAGACGCGCTCGCCGACCGTGACCGGGAAGCCGGGGTCGACGTGGACCGTGCAGTTGTCCTGGATGTTGCTGTCGGCGCCGACCACGATGGGGCCGCAGTCGGCCCGCAGCACCGTGTGGTACCAGACGCTCGCCCCCGCGGCGAGGGTCACCTCGCCGAGCACCGCCGAGGTGGGCGCCGTGAACGCCGCCGGGTCGACCTGCGGCTTCTTTCCGCCCACTGCCACGACCAACGCCCGCTCCGCCATGCGCCACTCCTTCGTACGGATCTCATCGCACCCAGGGGCACGGTAGGCGACGGGTCGCCGGGACGTGCGCCCGGGTGGCCCGTAGGCTCCTGGGATGGCACTCTTCCGGATCGACCGGCGTACGGAGGCGGGCCCCGCGGAGGTGTGGCGGCGGCTCACCGACTGGCCGCGCCACTCGGGCAGCGTCCCGCTGACCCGGATCACCGTCACCACGCCCGGGCCGACCGGCGTCGGGACGGTGTTCGTGGCCCGCACGGGCCTGGGGCGCCTCGGGTTCGAGGACCCCATGGAGGTCGTGGTGTGGGAGCCGCCCGGGGCGGGACGGCCGGGCCGCTGCCGGCTGGAGAAGCGCGGGCGGGTGGTGACCGGCTGGGCCGAGATCGAGGTCCGCCCCGACCCCCGGGGAGCGGCGGCCGGGGCGCTGCTGGTGTGGCGCGAGGACCTGCGGGTGTGGCGGCTGCCGCACGCGCTCGACGCGCTGACCGCCCGGGCCGGGCGGCTGGTGTTCGGCCGCGCGCTGACGAGGATCCTCACGCCCTGACCGGGCGGCTCACCCGGGCGGGCGGTCTACTCCGCGGCGGACACGTTCTCGGCCGGGGCGGTGGCCGTGTCCAGCTCGGCCGAGGCCTTCTTCGCGCGGTTCTTGACGACCAGCATCGAGACCACGCCGAGCACGGCCGCGAGGCCCAGTCCCACGTAGGAGAAGTTCTTCAGCCAGGACTCGGCGACCACACCGATGTAGTAGATCGCGGCCGTGGTGCCGCCGGCCCAGCAGATGCCGCCGAGGACGTTGGCGATGAGGAACTTCCAGTACGGCATGTGCAGTACACCGGCGAGCGGGCCCGCGAAGATGCGGAGCAGCGCGATGAAGCGGCCGAAGAAGACCGCCCACATGCCCCACTTCTGGAAGGACTTCTCGGCCATGGCGACATGGCCGTCGCTGAAGTGCCGGGGGAACTTGGCGCCGAGCCAGGCGAGCAGCGGCCTGCCGCCCTTGCGGCCGATGGCGTAGCCGATCGAGTCACCGATGACCGCGCCCGCCACGGCGGCGGCGCCGAGGATCACCGGGTTGATGTGGCCCTGCTGGGACGCCAGCAGCGCGGAGCTGACGAGGACGATCTCGCCCGGCAGCGGAATGCCGAGGCTCTCCAAGCCGATGACCAGCCCCACCAGGAGGTAGACACTGACGGCGGGGATGTTCTCCAGCCACTCCTGGATGTGCAACGCCCGTTTCCTCCCGATCGCGGCGGGCCGACGCCCGGCGTGCGCCCCCCTTGGCGCACCCCGGGCAGCCTACCTGCTCACCGCGCGCCGACGGCGTGCCGGAACCGGCCCCGGCGGGCGGCACCCACACGTTCCCGGCGCGCGGGCGGGGCGTGGATCAGGCGTTGGGGCGCAGGGTCCAGACGACCGTCATCTCGCCGGTGACGGCGCCGTCCTCGCGGGTGATCTCGATGGCGACCGGGAACTCGGGGCGCTGCCCGGCGTCCAGCTCCGCGACGACGTCCGAGATCGGGCGGCCCAGGGTGGCGGTGGCGGTGACCACGCCCATGGCGAGCTTCTTGTAGCCGATCTCCGCCTTGACGGCGAGCGGCACGGCGCGGTTCATCTGGTCGCCGAAGGCGGCGATCACGATGGCGCCACTGGCGGACTCGGCGAGCGTGAACATCGCGCCGGCGTGCGGTCCGCCCACATGGTTGTGGTACTCGGCCTGGTCGGGCAGCCGGACCACGGCCCGCTCGGGGGTGGTCTCCAGGAACTCCAGCTTGAGGGTCCTGGCCATGGGAACGGTCGCGGCGAGCATCTCGCCCACGGACATCTGATCAGCGCTCATGGCACCGGATGTTACCCGTGAGTAGTAGACCTTGACCATCCCCTCACAGGGGCGGGCGTCGAAGCGGCCGTCCCGCCCCTCTATGGTTACTCGCCATGTGGCAAGGACAGCAGCCGCCCGGGGGCGAGCAGAATCCGCAGGACCCTAACCAGAACCCGTACCAGCAGCCGGGGTACCAGGCACCCAATCCGTACCAGCAGCCGACGCAGCCCGCGCAGCCCGCGGCCGGCGGCTACCAGCAGCCGGGATACGGCTATCCCCAGCAGCCCAACCCGTACCAGCAGCCGACCGTGCCGCAGTACCCGGTGGGCGCGCCGCCCGGACCGCCGATGCCGCCGCAGAACGGCGACGGCGGCAAGAAGAAGACGACCCTGATCGCCGTCGTCGCGGCGACCGCGGTCGTGGTCGCGGCGGTCGTCACCGGCGTCGTGGTGATGAAGGACGACGGCAAGAAGGACGACAAGGCCGACAGCAAGCCGTCGTCCAGCGCCTCGGCTCCCGCGCAGGCCTCCTCGCCCGCCGCCAATCCGCGCGGCGACTCCACGCAGGACATGAAGCCGACCATCGAGGGCTGGAAGGTCATCGTGAACCCCAAGTGGGGCACGGCCTTCGACGTCCCGTCGGACTGGGAGTTCAAGGGCTCGTCGTGGGCCGGCGGCTTCGAGGACCACGCCAACCCGACCGGGAAGCCGATCATCATGCAGTCGGCGCCCGCGTACTACAAGCCCAAGTGGTGCAGCGAGGACTCCAACCACGACGGCAACACCGAGGACACCGAACTCGCGGGCACCGGCACCAAGGGCGCGGACGGCGCCAAGAACACCGACGAGGTGGCCGAGAACCAGGTGCCGTGGTGGGTGTACGGCGCGTACACGCAGCCGGACAAGAACATCATCAAGACCACCAAGCCCGTTCCGTACACCACGAAGGCGGGCATCGTGGGCAGTGTCGCCCGCGCCTCGGCGACCGGGGTCAAGAAGACCAGCAAGTGCGACACCGACGGCCAGGCGATCACCTTCGGGTTCAAGAACGCCAAGGGCGACTTCGTGGCCTGGAGCCTGTACTCGGCCACCGGCGTCAGCGGCGCGGTCGACGAGGCGACCATCCAGAAGATCCTCAGCACGGTCCGCCTCGCCGGGGCGCCCACCGGCTGACGTCCGGTGCGGTACGCGGTGACACCCCCGGCACCGCGTACGGCACGGAGCGACGGTTTGGCACATCGAAGCGGCGACGGCGATAGTCCACAGGTGACATCTGCCGCCGCCGCTTCCCGTTTCCGCCGCCCCGCCTGGGCGGGCCGCAACTACAGTCTGCTGACCGCCGCCGCGATCGTGACCAACCTGGGCAGCCAGGGCGCGCTCATCGCCTCGGCGTTCGCGGTGCTCCAGTCGGGCGGCGACGGCGGCGACGTGGGTCTGGTGGCGGCGGCCCGTACCGTGCCGCTCGTCCTCTTCCTGCTCGTCGGCGGCGCGCTGGCGGACCGGATACCCCGGCACCGGGTGATGGTCGCCGCCAACACCCTCAACTTCCTCTCCCAGGGCGCCTTCGCGCTCCTCGTCCTGACCGGCAGGCCCGCGCTCTGGCAGATGCTGGCGCTCAGCGCGCTCGGCGGTGTGGGCCAGGCGTTCTTCGGCCCCGCCTCCGAGGGCATGCTGATGTCCAGCGTCAAGGGCGAGGAGGCCGGGCGGGCCTTCGCGCTCTACCGGATGGCCATGCAGGGCGCGGGCATCGGCGGCGCCGCACTCGGCGGGGCGCTGATCGCCGCCGTCGGACCCGGCTGGGTGCTCGCGGTAGACGCGGTCGCCTTCGCCGTGGCGGGCGCGCTGCGCGCCTTCATCGACGTGCGCCACCTCCCGCCGCGCGCGCCGGGCGGCGGCATGCTGGCCGATCTGCGCGACGGCTGGCGGGAGTTCACCGGCCGCCCCTGGCTGTGGGCGATCGTGGCGCAGTTCTCGGTGGTCAACGCCGTGGTGGTGGCCGCCGACGCGGTGTACGGGCCGCTGGTCGCCCGGGACCAGCTGGGCGGGCCCGGGCCGTGGGGCCTGGCGCTCGCCGCGTTCGGCGCGGGTACGGTCGGCGGCGCCCTGGTGATGACGCGCTGGAAGCCGCGCCGGCTGCTCTTCGCCGGCTCGCTCTGCGTCTTCCCCCTCGCGCTGCCCTCCGCCGCGCTCGCCGTGCCGGTGCCGATCGGGGTGCTGGTCGCGGTGATGTTCCTGACCGGGGTGTCGATCGAGGTGTTCGGCGTCTCCTGGATGACCGCGATGCACCAGGAGATACCGGAGGAGAAGCTGTCGCGGGTCTCGGCCTACGACTGGCTGGGCTCGCTCGCCGTGGTGCCGCTGGCCACCGCGCTCGCGGGCCCCGCCGAGAGCGCCTTCGGCCGGACTTCCGCCCTGTGGGGCTGCGCGGTGGTGATCGTCGTCCTGACCGCCGCGGTGCTCACGGTCCCGGAGGTACGCAACCTCACGCGCCGCACCACACGTGTGACGGACGGGACCGAGGGGCCGCAGGCGGCCGTCGCCGCCGTCTCAGCCGATGCCGAACGCCCCCTCGGGGGGCTCGGGTGAGGGCTTCGCCTCACTGTCCGGTACCGGCGCCGCGCCACCGGTGAACCGCCGCAGCGCCTCGCCGTGCTCGACCCGGGCCGGGAAGGCGTCCCCGGCGGTGAGCCGGGCGAGCGGGGCCAGCGGCAGCGGGGCGTGCGAGGCGAGCAGCACCACGTTGCCAAACCGCCGCCCGCGCAGCACCGAGGGCTCCGCGATCAGCGCGACCTGGTCGAACACCGCCCGGAAGGTGGCCAGTTGGGGGCGGAGGAAGTCGAACGGCCGGCCGTCGGCGAGGTTCGCCGCGTACAGCCCGCCGGGCCGCAGCACCCGCTCGGCGACGCGCGCGTACTCGACCGAGGTGAGGTGCGCGGGCACCCGGGAGCCGCCGAACACGTCGGCGAGGAGCAGATCGGCACAGTCCGCCGGGGCGGCCTCGGCCCAGGCGCGGGCGTCGGCGGCGTGCACCCGGATCCCGCTGCCGGCGGGCACCGGCAGGAACTCGGTGACCAGGGCGAGCAGTCCCCGGTCGGCCTCCACCACGTCCTGGCGGGAGCCGGGCCGGGTCGCCGCCAGATAACGGGGCAGGGTGAGCGCGCCGCCGCCGAGGTGGAGCACGTCGAGCGGGGCGCCCGGCTCCCCCGCGCAGTCGACGACATGGGCGAGCCGGCGCGCGTACTCGAACTCGATGTACGTCGGGTCGTCGAGGTCGACATAGGACTGCGGCGCCCCGTCGACGGTGAGCAGCCAGGCCCGCTCGCGGTCCACGTCGGGCATCAGCTTGGCGGTGCCCCAGTCCACTGTCCGGCTGACCGGTATCGGCTCGTTCACCGTCCCATTGTGCGCCGACGGCATCCGGGCCCTACGACCAGAGCTCGGCCACGACCGCCGCGTGGGCCGCCGCCTGGTCGCGGCCGGCGCGGGCGGCCGGGGCGCGGCGGGCCGGTTCGAGGGAGTTGCGGCCGAAGGCGCGGCGCGCGGCGGAGCCGGGCGTGATGAGCTCGACGCGCGCGCCCGCGCCGACCAGCCTGGCCACCTGGGTACGCGGCGAGTCCAGTGGGCCGCCGCCGAACGCCAGCGGCGCGAGGACCAGCACCCGGTCGTATCCGGCGGCGAGCTGGACGTTGGCCGGGGAGTGCACCCCGCCGTCGATCCAGCGACGGCCCTCGATGGTGACGGCGGGCCACACCCCGGGCACCGCGCAGCTGGCGGCGACCGCGTCCACCAGCCCCACACCGCTGTCGCCGTCGAAGACCCGCAGTTCGCCGCTGTCGGCCGCGACCGCGGTGATCCTCAGCCGCCGCGCGGGCCACTCGTGGGAGACCAGCCGTCCGGCGATCACCTGACGCCGGGCCGCCTCCTGGTCCGTGCCCTGGGCGAGCGCCACCCGGCCCAGCTTCCTGCCGTACTCCTCGGGCGTACGGGAGGTCAGCGCCGCGCGGGCGAAGCGGAGGACGGCGGCCGGACCCAGCTGGGCCGGGACCTCGCCGTCCGGCCGGGCGAGCTGACGCTCATACAGCTGCGGCAGGCCGATCCGTCCCGAGGTGATCTGCGCGGCGACCACCGAGCCCGCCGAGCTGCCGACCACCAGCTCGGCGCCGCTGACGTCCACGCCCGCCTCGGCGAGCCCGTACAGCATGCCGATCTCCCAGCCCACGCCGGTGATCCCGCCCGCCCCGAGCACCAGTGCCGTGTCTCCCATGCCCGAAGCATGACGGAGGGCGGGGGCCCGCCGCTCCCCGGGGTGCCGCAGAAGGCGGGTCCGGACGGCCGGACCGGAGTGACCGGCGACCGTCCCGGCGCCGAGCGCGCCCGCCCTCGCGGACCGCGAAGCCCGGCCCGCGAGGGCGGGCGGCGGTTCGCGGCCCGGCTCGGCGGTCACGGCCGCCCGCGAGGGCGCGACCGGCCGCGTACGGGCCGTGACGCGACGCCCGTTACGGCGATCACATGCCCGCGTCGGTTAGTCTCCCCGGATGCTCGACGACGCCGTCCGCCCGTCCGCCGGGCTCGCCGTGCGCTGCGCCAGGGCCCTGCTCTCACCCTGGTCGCGCCTCGCCCTGCTGGTGCTGGTGCTCGCGGCAGCCGCCACGACCGTGCTGCTCCTGGAGCCGCAGCGGCTGCTCGCCGACGGTCTGCCGCACCGCCTCGGCGGGGGCGCCGCGGTCGTCCTGTTCGGGGTGGCGTACGGCCTGTGCACCGCGGCTTTCGTACCGCGTCCGCTGCTCAACCTGGCCGCCGGCGCGATCTTCGGCTCGCAGGCGGGGCTGCCGTCGGCGCTCGCCGGGACGGTGCTCGGCGCCGGGATCTCCTTCGGGCTCGGCCGGGTGCTCGGCCAGGACGCGCTGCGTCCGCTGCTGCGGGGCCGCTGGCTGAAGGCGGCGGACGGCCAGCTCAGCCGGCACGGCTTCCGGTCGATGCTGGCGATCCGTCTCTTCCCGGGTGTGCCGTTCGCCGCGGCCAACTACTGCGCGGCCGTCTCCCGGATGGGCTGGCTGCCCTTCCTGCTCGCGACGGGACTCGGGTCCGTGCCGAACACGGCGGCGTACGTGGTCGCGGGCAGCCGGGCCGCGTCCCCGACCTCGCCGGTGTTCCTGGTCGCGATGGCGTTCATCGGGGTGTCGGGCCTGGGCGCGGCGGCGGTGGCGTGGCGCAAGCGGCACCGGCTGGGCGGTCGGACGGCGGCCCCGGGGCGGCGGACCGCCGACGGTGCCGGGGAGCCGGCGCCCGACAGGACCGCATAACTCCCGGTTCATCTGCGGCCTGTACTCTGCCCTGCGACCGGCCGCCGATCAGATCGTCATACCGGCCGTCGGACCGTCGTGCCCGCAACCGTCTTCACCATCCGGGATGGCCCTCGCCCCATGTCTTGGTTCGAATCGTTCATCCTCGGACTCGTCCAGGGGCTGACGGAGTTCCTGCCGATCTCCTCCAGTGCGCACCTGCGCCTCACGGCCGCCTTCGCCGACTGGCAGGACCCGGGACCGGCGTTCACCGCGATCACGCAGATCGGCACCGAGACGGCCGTCCTCATCTACTTCCGCAAGGACATCGTGCGGATCATCGGGGCCTGGTTCCGCTCGCTCACCGACCGGCGGATGCGCTCCGACCAGGACGCCCGGATGGGCTGGCTGGTCATCGTGGGCTCGATCCCGATCGGTGTGCTCGGCATCGTCCTCAAGGACCAGATCGACACCACCTTCCGCGATCTGCGGGTCATCGCCACGACGCTGGTCGTGATGGGCGTCGTCCTCGGTATCGCCGACCGCCGCGCCGCCCGGGACGAGGCGGGCGGCCGTCACCGCGCGGTCAGTCAGCGCAAGTCGCTCCAGGACCTCAGCGTCAAGGACGGCCTCGTCTACGGGATGTGCCAGGCCATGGCCCTGATCCCGGGCGTCTCCCGCTCGGGCGCCACCATCAGCGGCGGTCTGCTGATGGGCTACACCCGCGAGTCCGCCGCCCGCTACTCCTTCCTGCTCGCCATCCCGGCGGTGCTGGCCTCCGGCGTCTTCGAACTGAAGGACGCGGGCGGCGAGGGCCAGGCGCCGATGGCCGAGACGCTCTTCGCCACGGTGGTCGCCTTCGGTGTCGGATACGTCGTCATCGCGTGGTTCATGAAGTTCATCTCCAGCAAGAGCTTCATGCCGTTCGTCGTCTACCGCATCCTGCTCGGCCTCGCGCTCTTCGCCCTGGTCGCCGCCGGCACCCTCAGCCCGCACGCGGGGGAGATCGCGGGCGGCTGACGGGGCCGGAGGGCACGGGCCGGACGGCTCACTCCCCGAAGGACCCGTGGCGCCCCGCGCCCCGCGCGAACCGGGCCGCCCCCCGGGCCGCCCCCTCCAGCGACCGCAGGCCGTGGGCGAGTTCGCCCCGCAGCGCCTCCGGCTCGGACAGTCCCTCCTGTTCGAGCAGCGAGAGGCGGTCCTCGCGCAGGCACAGCTGGGGGAACGCGGCGATCCGCGCCGCCAGCTCCTCGGCCGCGGCGCGGGCCGTCCCGGTCGGCACCACCCGGTCCGCGAGGCCGATCGCGAGCGCCTCGGCCGCGTCGACCGGGCGCCCGGTCAGAACCAGGTCCATGGCCCGGCCCGCGCCGATCAGCCGCGGCAGCCGTACCGTCCCGCCGTCGATCAGGGGCACGCCCCAGCGGCGGCAGAAGACACCGAAGACCGCGTCCTGTTCGGCCACCCGCAGATCGCACCAGAGCGCGAGCTCCAGGCCGCCCGCCACCGCGTGCCCCGCGACGGCCGCGATCACCGGTTTGGTCAGCCGCATCCGGGTCGGACCCATCGGGCCGTCGCCCTCCTCGGTCACCGCGTTGCCGCGCTCGGTGCCGATCGCCTTGAGGTCCGCGCCGGCGCAGAACGTGCCACCCTCGCCCCACAGCACCGCGACCGCCGCCCCGTCGTCGGCCTCGAACGCCCGGAAGGCGTCCGCCAGGGCGCGGGCGGTCGGCCCGTCGACCGCGTTGCGCGCCCGGGGACGGGAGAGCACCACGGTCGTGACGGGGCCGGCGCGCTCACTGCGCACGGCCCGGCCGGCGGCTTCGCTGGGTACGGTCATGGCGCCCACGGGTAGCACGCGACGCGGCAAGCCCACAAGAGCGGGCCCGGCCGCACCGGGGCCGTCTGGGCTCTTGGCCCCTCGCGCCCGCTGCCCGACACTGTGGCGATGACCCAGCGTGTGGAACTCGCGACCGTGATGGACCGGCTCGCCATCGATGAGATCGTCACCGGCTACGCGGCGGCGGTCGACGACGCCGACTGGTCCGCGTACGGGGAGCTGTTCACCCCGGACGGGCGCGCCGACTACCGCGCGGCGGGCGGGACGGAGGGACCGGCGGCGGAGGTCGCGGCCTGGCTCGCGGAGACGATGCGGCTCTTCCCCGTCCGCCAGCACCTGATCGTCAACCGGCTGCTCACCCTCCAGGACCTCGGCGGCTACCCCGGCGACCGGGCCCGGGTGCGGGCCGACTACCTCAACCCGATGCGGTTCGGCGCGGGGGAGAACGGCGGCGGCGGACCCGTGGAGCCCAACTTCTTCTCCGGCGGCCGGTACGACTTCGGGCTGCTGCGCACCGACGCGGGCTGGCGGCTGCGCGAGGTGACCGTGCACGAGAAGTGGCGGCATGTGTCGGGGGCGCTCGCGGGCCGGTGAGCGGGCGTACGGGAGCGTCGCCGGGGCAGACTCGCCGCGTGTACGGCCCGGCTGGGCGCGACCGCCCGGGTGCCGCACACTGAAGGACGCACATCGGGTGAGATGCCCGGGCGGGACCACTGCTCATGGGCGGGGCGAGGAGAGCGCGGCATGCGAGTACCGGTCGGACTGCGACACCGTCTCACGGGGCTGCGCCACCTGGTGATGGTGTCGCGGTGGTGGCGGGGAGCGGCGGCGGTGCTCGCCGGGGCGCTTCCGGCGCTGGCGTTCCCGGCGCCGGGATTGTGGTGGTTCGCCTATGTCGCGCTCGTACCGTGGCTGCTGCTGATCCGGTCGGCGCCCGACGGGCGGCGGGCCGCGCTCGACGGCTGGCTGGGCGGCACCGGGTTCATGCTGGCGGTCCACCACTGGCTGATGCCGAGCCTGACGGTCTTCATCGTCGTCCTGGCGGCGCTCCTCGGGCTGCTGTGGGCGCCGTGGGGTGTGCTCGCGCGCTCCCTGCTCGGCGGCCCCGGCGTGGGCGGGCCGTCGCCGCGGCGGGCCACGGCGGCGCTCGCGGTGCTGCCCTCGGGCTGGCTGATGGTCGAACTGGTCCGCTCCTGGCAGGGCCTGGGCGGCCCCTGGGGGATGCTCGGCTCCAGCCAGTGGCAGGTGCCGTTGGCGCTGCGCCTCGCCTCGGTCGGCGGGGTGTGGCTGGTGAGCCTGCTGGTGGTCGGGGTCAACGTCGCGGTGACGCTGCTGCTCGTCTGCCGTCCGGCGCGTACACCGGTGGTGGCCGCGGTGCTCGCGGCGGCCGTCGCCGCCGGGGCCGTGTGGGCCTGGGCACCCCGCCCGGAGAAGACCGGCCGGGCGCGGATCGCGGTCGTCCAGCCCGGTGTCATCGAGGGTCCCGACGCCCGCTTCGCCCGCAGCGAGGCCCTGACCCGTTCGCTGGCGGGCCGGGACGTGGACCTGGTGGTGTGGGGCGAGAGCAGTGTCGGCTCGGACCTGACGGCACGGCCGGACCTGGCGGCCAGGATCGCCTCGCTCTCGCGGGCGGTGGGCGCGGACATCCTGGTCAACGTGGACGCCCGCCGGGCCGACCGGCCCGGCATCTTCAAGAGCTCGGTCCTGGTCGGTCCGGACGGGCCGACGGGGGACCGCTACGACAAGATGCGGCTGGTGCCGTTCGGCGAGTACATCCCGGCCCGTTCGCTGCTCGGCTGGGCCACCTCCGTCGGCAAGGCGGCGGGCGAGGACCGGCGCCGGGGCACGACGCCGGTGGTGATGACGCTGCCGGGCGGCCTGCGGATCGGCCCGCTGGTCTGCTTCGAGTCGGCGTTCCCCGACATGAGCCGCCATCTGGTGCGCGAGGGCGCCCGGCTGGTCGTCTTCCAGTCCTCGACCTCGTCGTTCCAGCACAGCTGGGCGCCCGCGCAGCACGCCTCGCTGGCCGCGCTGCGCGCCGCCGAGACGGGCCGCCCGGCCGTGCACGCCACGCTCACCGGGATCAGCGCGGTGTACGGCCCGGACGGCGAGCGGATCGGCCACTGGCTCGGCACCGACCGCAGCACGGCCGCCGTCTACGACGTACCGCTCGCCGAGGGCAGCACCCTCTATCTGCGGTTCGGGGACTGGGCGGTGTACACGGCGCTGCTCGTGGTCGCCGCGTACGGCGTCCTCGCCGGGCGGCGCTCGTTCAGGAGGCCTGCTCCAGAGCCTCCTGTACCACCCGCTCGCACAGCTCGTGAGTCGCAAGAGCGTCCCGTGCACTGAGGAGCTTGCCCGCCCGTACGGCGTCGAGGAAGGAGTGCACGGCCTGCTCGATGCCGCGCTGGCGGGCCACCGGCACCCAGTCGCCCCGCCGGCGCACGGTCGGCTGGCCCTTGTGGTCGACGACGTCGCCGAGGTTGAACACCTGCCGCTTGGTGTCCTGCCCGGAGACCTCCAGGATCTCCTCGGTGGAGCCGTTCAACCGGTTCATGGTGCCGATGGCGGTGAAGCCGTCGCCGGAGAGCTGGAGGACGACGTGCTCCATCAGACCCCCGCGGATCCGGGCCCGCACCACCGTGTGCTCGACCGGGCCCGGCGCCAGGAAGCGCAGGGTGTCCACGACATGGATGAAGTCGTCCAGGACCAGGGTGCGCGGGTCCTCGGGGAGCCCGACGCGGTTCTTCTGCATCAGGATCAGCTCGCGCGGGTGCTCGGCGCACTGCGCGTAGCCGGGGGCCAGACGCCGGTTGAAGCCGACGGCCAGGCTCACCCCGCGCTCCTCGGCGAGCTCCACGAGCCGCTGGGAGTCGGCGAGTTCGTACGCCAACGGCTTGTCGACGTACGTCGGTACGCCCGCTTCGAGCAGCCGGGTCACGATCGCCGGGTGCACGGCGGTGGGCGCGTGCACGAAGGCCGCGTCCAGGCCCTCGGCGAGCAGCGCGTCGAGTTCGGTGTGGCGCCGCGCCTGCGGGACGTGGTGGGCGTCGGCGACCCGCGCGAGGGTGGCGGGGGTGCGGGTCTGCAGATGCAGCTCCGTCCCCGGCAGAGTGGTCAGGACCGGCAGATACGCCTTCTGCGCGATGTCCCCGAGTCCGATGCAGCCGACCTTCACGAAGTCTCCTGTCGCCGTTCGGCTTTCCGCTTCCTTGGCCGGTCAGCATACGTGGGCGGGACACCGAGGGCCGGTGGCGGCCGGTGGGCGGCGGCGATAACCCGTGGCGGTCGCGGGGGTGATCCGTGAGGATGGCCGCCATGACGACGACCGAGACGCCCGAACGCCAGGAGCCCGCCCTCGACGCCGACGAGCTGTCGATGCTCGTGGGCTGGCTGGAGTACCACCGGCAGACCCTCGCCGAGAAGTGCGCGGGCCTCACCGACGAACAGCTCAGGACCGCCTCGATGCCGCCGTCGGGACTGACCCTGATGGGTCTGGTCCGGCACATGGCCGAGGTCGAACAGCACTGGTTCAGCAATGTCTTCGGCGGTGAGGAGGGCGCGCCGCACTACTTCACCGACGAGGACCCGGACGGCGACTTCCACGTCGGCCCCGAGGACACCTTCGAGGAGGCGCTCGCCACCTGGCGCGGCGAGATCGCCAAGTCCCGCGCCCATGCCGAGGGCCACGCCCTCGACGGGCTGAGCACCGGCACCTCCCGTGGCGGCCGGCACTTCAACCTGCGCTGGATCTACACCCACATGATCGAGGAGTACGCGCGCCACAACGGCCACGCCGATCTGCTGCGCGAGGGCGTCGACGGCACCACCGGAGACTGAGCGGAACGCCGGGGCGCCCGGCGGCGTCACCCCGCGCGGTCACTCGTGCGGACCAATCCCGGCCCGCACGCACGCGCAACGGGCCTCGCGTCCAGCAGAGTTGCCCGGGTGCACCGAACCCGTACCGCAGTGAGGCTCCTCGTGGGGGTGGCCGCCCTGGCCGTCACCGGATGTGTCAGCGTCGAGCACGGCCCCGCCCCGGGACCGCCCCCGGCGCCGGGCCGGCAGAGCAGCGGCCAGGCCGACCGGAACGTGCGGCCCCAGGTCGTCCAGGCCCCCGTCCGCGAGGCGCTGGAGGCGCTGCCGCCCGCCCCGGCGCCCCGGCCCTCCACAGCGCACCCGGCCCCCGCTCCCGTTCCGCGTCCGCGCGCCCATCCGCCGGCGCCGCACCGGCGTCCGCACCCGCGCCCCGCGCCGCACCCGGCCGTACCGAGGGTGCCCACTCCCCCGCCGCTCATCGGGGACGACGTCTGTGACCTGGGCCGGTCGCTGGGCGGCTGGCGTCCGGACAGTCCGCAGGCGCGGATCTGCGAGGAGACGTACGGGAAGTAGCGACAGGCCCCGGGGCCGCGCCGGAGCCTCAGCCCGATTGTCGGTGCGGGCGGCTAGCGTCGAGGCGACGGGATGCGTACGACAGGCTCGCGGAGGCCGCAGTGGTGGAGCAGCAGGAGGCGTCGGAGGACGTCGTCATGACCCGGATCGGGCAGGCGCTGATGCTCCTGCACGGCGGCGACCGGGAGGAGGCGCGCAACCGCTTCGGTGCCATCTGGGCGGAGATCGGCGAGCTCGGCGACCCGCTGCACCGCTGCACGCTGGCGCACTACATGGCGGACGCGCAGGACGACGCCGGCGACGAACTGGCCTGGGACCTGCGGGCGTTGGCGGCTGCCGACGCCCTGGAGCAGGACCGGCTCGACGCGCACCACGCCTCGCTCGCGGTCCGGGCCTTCTATCCCTCGCTCCATCTGAACCTGGCGGCGGACTATGTGAAGCTGCACCGCCCGGAAGCCGCCCGCCTCCATCTGGACCGGGCGCACGCCGCCCTGGACGCGCTCGCGGACGACGCGTACGGGAACGGGATCCGCGCCGCCCTCGACCGGCTGGAGCGGCGGCTCGAAGGTGCCTGAGCACCCTCGGCGCCGGGCGCCCGCGCAGAGGGCCGCGCGGGCGCCCGGGCCGGGTCAGCCCAGGTCCGGGATGCGCCAGTCGATCGCCTCGTGGCCCTGCGCCGCCACCGCCTCGTTGATCTGGGTGAAGGGCCGCGAGCCGAAGAACCGCTTGGCCGACAGCGGCGAGGGGTGCGCGCCCTTCACCACGATGTGCCGCTCCTCGTCGATGAGGGGGAGCTTCTTCTGCGCGTAGTTCCCCCAGAGCACGAAGACCGCCGGGTCCGGGCGCTCGGCCACCGCGCGGATCACCGCGTCGGTGAACTTCTCCCAGCCCTTGCCCTTGTGGGAGTTGGCCTCGCCCTCGCGGACGGTCAGCACCGCGTTGAGCAGCAGGACGCCCTGCTCGGCCCAGGGCATCAGATAGCCGTTGTCCGGCACGGGGTGGCCGAGCTCCTCGTGCATCTCCTTGTAGATGTTCCGCAGCGACGGCGGCGTCCTGACGCCCGGCCGCACCGAGAAGCACAGCCCGTGGCCCTGGCCGGGGCCGTGGTACGGGTCCTGGCCGAGGACCAGGACCTTCACCTTGTCGTAGGGAGTCGCGTCGAGGGCGGCGAAGACCTCCTCGCGCGGCGGGTAGACGGGACCCTTCGCCCGCTCTTCCTCGATGAAGTCGGTGAGCTCCTTGAAGTACGGCTTCTGGAGCTCCTCGCCGAGGACGCCGCGCCAGGACTCGGGCAGCATGGCGATGTCGGTCACGTCAACAACCTCCGTGGGATGTCCGGTTCCCGCACCCTGCGGTGCGAGGTACCGAAAAACCTACCGGCCGCCACTGACAACGCCCGCCGCGCCCGCCCCGCCGGGCCTCCTACCAGCTGGTCTTGCGGTGCAGCTCCCACATGCACATGACCGTCTGGGGGTCGATGGCACGCTCGCCGCCGGCGATCTCGTCGCTGGCGGCCACATAGAGCTTGCCCTGCCACAGCGGCAGCAGCCGCACGTCGTCGGAGAGCACGTCCTGGGCCCGCTCGAACTTCTTGCTGACCGCGCCCCGGTCGGAGACCTCGCGGGTCTGCGGGATCAGCTGCTCGACGATCTCCCTGGGCTCGTACGGGGTGCCGACCGCGTTCTCCTTGCCGACGAAGGGCGCGATGAAGTTGTCCGGGTCCGGGAAGTCCGGGAACCAGCCGCGCCCGAAGACGGGGTACTCACCGTCCTGCATCCCCTGCGTGTACGCCTTCCAGGGGCGGTTCTGCAGGGTGACCTTGAACAGCCCCGAAGCCTCCAGCTGCCGCTTGATCTCGGCGAACTCCAGCGCCGTGGAGGAGCCGTAGCGGTCGGTGGTGTACCAGAGGCTCAGCGGCACCGGGTCGGTGATGCCGGCGCGGCGCAGGATGCCCTTGGCCTTGGGGACGCTGGGGGCGCCGAAGGAGTCGAAGAAGCTCACGGTGTGCCCGGCCACGCCCTTGGGCACCATCGAGTACAGCGGCTCGGCCGTGCCCTTGTAGACCTTGGCCACCAGCGCGTCGCGGTCGACGAGCTGGGCGACGGCCCGGCGCACGGCCGGGTTGGCGGCGAGCGGGTCCTTGGGGTTGAAGACCAGGAAGCGGATCTCGGTGCCGACCGTCTCGACCAGCTGGAGCGGCTTGCCGGCGGCCTTCTCGTTCTGGACGTCCACGACCTCGTCGGCGGTCAGGCCCCGGTAGGTGACGTCGATCTGCTTCTTCTTGAGGGACTCCACCATGGCACCGGAGTCCTTGAAGTAGCGGATCGAGACCGCGTCGTTCTTGAGCTGCGCGAACCCCGCGTAGTGGGCGTTCTTCTTCAGCTCGGCCCGGTCGCCCGCGTGGTACGACTCCAGGGTGTACGGGCCGGAGCCGGTGAGCCCGCCGTCGTCGCGCAGCGCGTCCGCCGGGTAGGACCGGGGGTCCACGATGGACATGGCCGGGGCGCCCAGCACGAAGGGGAACGTCGCGTCCGGCTTGTTCAGATGGAAGGTGACGGTCCGCTCGTCGTCGGCGGTGACCCGGTCCAGGCTGGTGAGCAGGCCCTTGGGGCCCGCCTTCACATTGATCTTCACAATGCGGTCGATCGAGTACTTCACCGCCGCCGCGTCGATCTTGTCGCCGTTGGAAAAGACCAGGCCCTTGCGGAGCGTGCACTGGAACGTACGGCTGCCCGAGTCCTTGAACCCGCAGCTCTCCGCCGCGTCCGGCTGGGGCGCGTTGCTGCCGGTCGGGAACGACAGGAGCGTCTGGAAGACGTTGCGGAACAGCTCCCAGGAGCCGTCCCAGGAGGCGGCCGGATCGAGGGTGCTGGGCTCGCTCACCGTGCCGACCTTGATCGTCTGCTCGGTCTCCGAACCGCTGCCGGAAAGCAGGCCGCAGCCGCTCAGCAGGGCCAACGACGACATGGACGCAAGGGCCGCGGTGGTGCGCAGGCATATGGTCCGGTTGAACACGTGCACGCTCCTCGTTCAGCCATGGGTCGGCAGACCATACCGCAGCGCCCCGCCCGGTCAACTGGGGAACCGAGCGGGGCACTTGGGGTATCGAGGGGCAAACCGGAACGCTACTCACCGGTATGAAGATCATTCTATCTCCGGGCACGCGCGCGGGGACGCCGGTGCGCGCGGGCGCGGCCCCACGCACGCGTGGCGTCAGTGCACGCCCGCGCCGAGGAAGAGCCCGCCGTCGACCACCAGCGTCTGCCCGGTCACCCAGGCGGACTGCTCGGAGGTGAGGAAGGCCACCGCTCCCCCGATGTCCGAGGGCACCCCGAGGCGCTTCAGGGGGTAGCTCGCGGCGGCCTCCTCCTCGCGGCCCTCGTAGAGGGCCTGGGCGAACTTGGTCTTGATCACCGCGGGCGCGATGGCGTTGACCCGGACGTCGGGCGCGAACTCGTGCGCCAGCTGGAGGGTCAGATTGACCATGGCCGCCTTGCTCATCCCGTACGCGCCGATGAAGGGCGAGGGGGCGAGGCCGGCGACGGAGGCGATGTTCACGATCGCGCCGCCGTTCTCCCTCTGCCAGGCCTTCCAGGTCTGCTGGGCGAAGCCGAGCGCGGAGATCACATTGGTCTCGTAGACCTTGCGCGCCACGTTGAGGTCGAGCTCGGCCATCGGCGAGTAGACCGGGTTGGTGCCCGCGTTGTTGACCAGGAAGTCGATCCGGCCGAAGGCCTCCATGGCGCGCTCCACCGCGACGCCCTGATGGGCCTCGTCGTGGGCCTTGCCGGCGACGCCGATGACCCGGTCCGCGCCCAGGCGCTCGACGGCCTCCTTGAGGGCGTCCTCGCCCCGGCCGGTGATGCAGACGCGGTCGCCGCGGGCGACCAGCGCCTCGGCGACGCCGTAGCCGATGCCCCGGCTCGCGCCGGTGACCAGGGCGACCCGGCCGGAGAGCTCCGGGAGCTGGGTGTCCGTCATGATGTGCTCTCCCGGCTTCAGTTGAGGGGTCCGCCGGCCACGTACAGCACCTGGCCGGAGACGAAGCCCGCGTCGTCGCTGGTGAAGAAGGCGATGGCGTTGGCGATGTCCTCCGGCGTGCCGACGCGCTGCACGGGGATCTGGGTGGCCGCGGCGGCCTGGAAGTCCTCGAAGCCCATGCCGACCCGGGCGGCGGTCTGCGCGGTCATCTCGGTGACGATGAAGCCGGGGGCGACGGCGTTGGCGGTGACGCCGAACTTGCCGAGCTCCTTGGCGAGGGTCTTGGTGAAGCCCTGGAGGCCCGCCTTGACGGCGGAGTAGTTGGCCTGGCCGCGGTTGCCGAGCGCGGAGGACGAGGAGAGCGAGACGATACGGCCCCAGCCCGCGTCGACCATGTGCTTCTGGACGGCCTTGGCCATCAGGAACGCGCCCTTGAGGTGCACGTTCATCACGGTGTCCCAGTCGGACTCGCTCATCTTGAAGAGCAGGTTGTCGCGGAGCACGCCCGCGTTGTTGACGAGGACGGTGGGCGCCCCCAGCTCGGCGGCGACACGCGCCACGGCCGCCTCGACCTGGGCGCTGTCGGAGACGTCGCAGCCGACGGCGATCGCCTTCCCGCCCGCCGCCGTGATCTTCTCGACGGTGTCCTTGCAGGCCGCCTCGTCGAGGTCGAGTACGGCGACCGCGCGGCCCTCGGCCGCGAGCCGGACGGCGGTCGCGGCGCCAATGCCCCGGGCCGCCCCGGTCACGATGGCGACACGCTGCTCGGTGGTGGACATGCTGTTCTCCTCGCCCTGGGGATCCGCGGCTCCTCGTCCCTGAGCAACCGCTTAGTAGCTTCAGCAGACGAGACGCTAGAAGCCCTGGCACCCGGTGTCAACGGCACACGGATCCCCCGGCGAAGGTCACACCCGCGCGGCCCGCGCCGGGGCGTGTCGCGAGAGTCCCGCCTGCCCCGCCACGCCCGGCACGTGCCCTAGCGCACCAGCAGGTCGAGCAGCCGCTCGGTCTCCGCCGCCGGATCCGCGGTGAGCCCGGTGTGGACCGGGCCGGGCTGCACGACCGTCGAGCGCGGCGCGATCAGCCAGCGAAAGCGCCGGCCCGGGTCGTCGCCCGCCGCCTGCCCGGCCGCCGCTCCGCCGCCGCAGACCCCCTCGACCGCCCGCAGCGCCGCCCGCACCCCGGCCACGTCCGCCCGCGGGTCGAGCGCCCTCAGCTTGGCCTCGTCCAGATGCGTACGCGCCGCCACGAAGGACCTGGCCCGGCAGTACACCAGCACCCCGGCGTTGAAGCACTCCCCGCGCTCGACGCGCGGCACCACGCGCAGCAGCGCGTACTCGAAGACATTGCGGTCGCTCACTTGCCGTCCTTCTCGCCGGGCTGGCCGGTCTTGCTGTCCTTGGTGGGGTGCGGCCAGGGCTTGAGGTGGTCGGTGAGCCAGCCCGGCGCCCGCGAGGGAGCGGTCCGGGCGGGCGCGTCCAGTGTGATCCGCTCGTGAATGTCGGCGGCGCGCGCCAACAGCGGCTCCACGTACGCCCGGCGCAGCGCGTCCGTCGTCTCGAAGCCGGGTTCGTCCACCAGCCACTCGTCGGGCACCAGCGCGGCGACCTCGGTCAGCAGCTCCTCGGTCACCAGCGGCGCCAACTCGGCGGCTGCGGAGGCCACATCGGGGCCGAACGGGGCGAGGGCGTGGTCGGAGGCGTTGTAGGGCTTGGCGGCCGAGGCCCGCGCGCCCGGCCAGTTGTGGTGCCAGATCATCGTGGCGCCGTGGTCGATGAGCCACAGATCGCCGTGCCACACCAGCATGTTAGGGTTCCGCCACGAACGGTCGACGTTGTTGATCAACGCGTCGAACCAGACGACCCGGCCCGCCTCGGCGGGGCTCACCTCATAGGCAAGCGGGTCGAACCCGAGCGAACCGGGCAAGTAGTCCATTCCGAGATTCAGCCCGCCGCTCGCCTTCAGCAGCTCCTGCACCTCCTGGTCCGGCTCCGAGAGCCCGATCACCGGGTCGAGCTGGATGGTGACCAGTTCGGGTACGCGCAGGGCCAGCCGTCGGGCCAGCTCTCCGCAGATCACCTCCGCCACCAGGGTCTTGCGGCCCTGTCCGGCGCCGGTGAACTTCATGACGTACGTACCGAGATCGTCGGCCTCGACGATCCCCGGGAGCGAGCCGCCCTCACGCAAGGGCGTGACATAGCGGGTCGCTGTCACTTCATTGAGCATCTGGCCAGGCTACTGGCGCGGATGCGACTGTTCGATCACTCAGACCCCGAAGGGACGCTTCGCCATGCCCATGGAAGAGAACATCCGGGAGAAGACCGCCCGGCCGCGGACCGCCGAGGACTTCCCCCTCCAGTTCGCCCGCACCAGGCGCTTCACCCTCGGGGTGCCCAAGAACTTCACCGTCTCCCCCGACGGCGAACGGGTGCTGTTCGTCCGCACCGCCGACGGGCGCTCGCCGCTCGGCTCGCTGTGGCTGTTCGAGAACGGTGAGGAGCGCGTCCTCGTCGACCCGCGCGCGCTCGGCGAGCCGGGCGAGGTGCCGCAAGAGGAGCTGACCCGCCGCGAGCGGGCGCGCGAGAGCGGCGGCGGGATCGTCGCGTACGCCACGGACGAGGCCGTCCGCACCGTGGTCTTCGCCCTCTCCGGCGACCTCTGGCTGGCCGGGACGGACGGGAGCGCGCCGCGCGCCCTCCCCACGGCCGGCCCGGCCATGGACCCGCGCCTCTCCCCCGACGGCACGCTCGTCTCGTACGTGACCGGGCGCGCCCTGCACGTCGTACGGGCCGACGGCACCGGCGACCGCCGACTGCTCGATCCGGAGGGCCCGGAGATCTCCTACGGGCTGACCGACCACGTCTCGGCCGAATCCATCGGCCGCACGCGCAGCTCCTGGTGGTCCCCGGACGGCTCGGCGCTCCTGGTGGCGCGGGTGGACGAGTCGCCCGTCCAGCGCTGGTACCTGAGCGATCCCGCCGATCCGTCGAAGGCCCCGCGCGTGCTGGCGTATCCGGCGGCGGGCACGGCCAACGCGGTGGTGTCGCTGGTCGTCGTCGGCGTCGACGGCGAGCGGGTGGCGGTGCGGCTGCCGCGCGCGGCGGAGCAGGCCTCGCACCCGGCGGGCGTCTGGACCGACCCGGCCTTCGAGTATCTGGTGCGGGGCGGCTGGGACGCGGAGGGCCCCTTCGCGACCGTCCAGACCAGGGACCAGCGCACCGCCTACGACCTCGCCATCGACCCGGCGAGCGGAGCAGTGAAGGTGACGGATCGTCATCATGACGGGCACTGGCTGGAGTTCACCCCGGGCGCCCTGGCGGCGGCCCGTTCCGGAGCCCGCCTCGGAGACGGTCTTCCGGCCGGTCTGCGGGTCCGCGCGATCCTCGGTTCCGCCGGGGACACGCTCTACTTCACGGCGAGCGACGAGCCGACCGAGACCCACGTCTGGGCGTACGCGCCCGGCTCCGGCTGCACTCGCCTCACCGAGGAGCCGGGGGTGCACACGGCCGTCGTCGGCGGCGACACCCTCGTCGTCGACAGCCGCACCCCGGACGGCCACACCGTCACCGTCCTGCGCGAGGGCGAGCCGGCGGGCCGGATCGGCGTGCTGAGCGAGCGGCCGTCGGTGACACCGGCACCGCGCTTCCTCTCGCTCGGCGAACGCGAGCTGCGCACCGCGCTCTATCTGCCGTCCTGGCACCGCGAGGGCGCGGCCCGGCTGCCCGTCGTGGTCCATTCGTACGGAGGTCCGGGCATACAGACCGTCGTACGGACCGATGTCTGGTACCACGCGGTGAACCAGTGGTTCGCGGAGCAGGGGTTCGCCGTGCTGTCCATCGACGGACGCGGCACCCCGGGGCGCGACGAGGCGTGGCGCACCAGCATCCACGGCGACCAGCTCACGCTGGTCCTGGAGGACCAGATCGAGGCGCTGCGGGCGGCTGCCGAGGCCTTCCCCGACCTCGACACCGGGCGGGTGGGCATCCGGGGCTGGTCGTTCGGCGGGTATCTGGCCGCGGGGGCCGTGCTGCACCGGCCGGATGTGTTCCACGCGGCGGTGGCGGGCGCGGCGCCGACCGATCTCACGCTCTACGACACCCACTGGAAGGAGCGGTATCTCGGCCACCCGCAGGTGCAGCCGGAGAACTACGAGCGCGGCTCGCTGGTCGCGCACGCCCACAAGCTGACCCGGCCGCTGATGCTCGTCCATGGGATGGCGGACGACAATGTGGTGCCCGCCCACCTGCTGCGGTTCTCGCAGGCGCTGCTCGCGGCGGGCAAGCCGCACAGCGTGCTTCCGCTGGCGGGCCGGGGCCATATGGTCACCGCGGAAGGTGTGGCCGACACCCTGCTGTGGCTCGATCTCGACTTCCTGAAGAAATCCCTGGGCGTCTGAACAGCCGGCCGGGCGGGGCCGTATCCCTTGACGCAGCCCCCTGTAGCAAGGTGAAGGGAAAGCCAGTATGAGCACCCAAGCTCTTCCGTCCGAGCCGGGCCCGGCCCGCCGTACCGTCGTCGCGGCGGTCGGCGGTGTCGGGCTCGCCGCCGCCCTCGCCGCCTGCGGCGACTCGGACTCGTCCGGCGGCAGCGCCAAGTCCTCCGGTGCCGGGGGTACCGGAGGAACGGGCGGCGGGGGCGCAGGGGCGGCCGGCGGCGGGGTGCTGGCGAAGACCGCCGACATCCCGCAGGGCGGCGGCAAGGTCTTCCCCGACCAGGGCGTGGTGGTGACCCAGCCGACGGCGGGCACCTTCAAGGCGTTCTCCGCCACCTGCACCCACCAGGGCTGCACGGTGAAGGATGTCGTCGGCGGCACCATCAACTGCCCCTGCCACGGCAGCAAGTACGACCCGGCGACCGGCAGCGTGACCGCGGGTCCGGCGCCTCGCCCCCTCCCCACGAAGACGATCAAGGTGGAGGGGGACTCGATCAAGCTGGCGTGAGTCCGTCCGCGTCGGCCCCGGTGGCCTCAGGGCCGCCGGGGCCGACGCGGCGCCTTGAGGCAGCCCAGGATGTCGTCGGTGGTGGCGACCGTGGCGACCAGGGCCAGCGTGTTGCGGATCATCGCGGGGGTGTACTCGGCGGGCACCCCAGCGATGGCGTCCGCCGGCACCACGGCGGTGTAGCCGAGGTTGACGGCGTCGAAGACGGCGTTCGGGATCGCCACGTTCGCCGAGACGCCGCTGACGATCAGGGTGCGGCAGCCGAGGTTGCGCAGCAGCGCGTCGACGTCCGTCCCCGCGATCGGCGAGAGGCCGTGCAGCCTGCGGACCACGAGGTCCTCGTCCGCCACCTCGATGCCCTCGACGATCCGTACCGCCGTCGAGCCGGAGTACTGCTGCACGGGCAGGCGCTCGGCGGCCCGGAAAAGACGGGCGTTGCGGGAGGCGCCGCGCCCGTCGGGCCTGCGTTCGGCCACCGCGTGCACGACCTGCACGCCCGTCTCGTGCGCGGCGGCGACGAGCCGGGCGACGTTGTGGAGGGCGCCACCGGAACGGGCCTGTGCGGCGAGTTCGGGCAGCGCGCTGTCGGGGCCGACGACGCCCTGCTGGCACTCCACGGTCATCAGCACGGTGGTGGCGGGGTCCAGCTGCCGGGCCAGCCGTTCCTTCCGACCGTCCGCTCGCTCGCCCGGTCGTTCGTCCGCTCGTTCGTCCGTCGCCATGGCGCCGGAGGCTAACGGCCATTGCGCGAGGGGGGAAGGGCGCGCCATGATTCCTGACACTCAGTCAGCTCGGAGGGCTGGGCCGACTCGCGGGAGGAGCCGCCCGATGACCGCCACGCAGCGCCGGGGCCGCCGGATCATGATGACGGACGCGGAACGCGACGCGTTCCTCGCCGAGCAGCGCACCTGCCGGGTCGCCACGGTGGCCCCCGACGGCCGGCCGCACGTGGGCGCGCTCTGGTACGTATGGGACGGGAGCGCACTGTGGCTGTACTCGATCACCCGCAGCCTGCGCTGGGCGCATCTGCTCAAGGACCCCAGGATCGCGGTGGTGGTGGACGCCGGTGAGGCGTACGGGGAGCTGCGCGGCGTCGAGCTGAGGGGCAGGGCGGTGCCGGTCGGCGAGGCACCGCGTACGGGTGAGCCGTGCCCGGAACTGGACGGGCCGGAGCGGGAGTTCGCGCGCAAGAACTTCGGCCTGGAGGAGATGGTCCACGACGGCCGGCACGCGTGGCTCCGGCTGACGCCGGAGGCGATCGTGTCGTGGGATTTCCGGAAGCTGGGACTGCCGGGGCCTTCGGGTGCATGAGACTCCTCGGGCGCCGCGCCTCCCCCCGGGGCCCGGCGCTTCGGAGAACCCCGCCCGGCACGTCACGTCACATCTCGCCCCGCCGCGGCCAGCGCCTCCACGGCCGCGCGGATGGAGGGCCGTCGGTCGGCGTCCGCGCGCCACACCGCGTACACATGCCGGCGCATCGCGTCCCGCACCGGCACCAGCCGCACCCCCTCGGGCACCGGCCCCCGCCCCAGCCGGGGCGCGACGCTCACCCCGAGTCCGGCCTCCACCAGGGCGAGCTGGGTGGCGTGTTCGCGTGCCACATGCCCGATGCACGGCTCGACCCCCTTGCCCCGCAGGGTGAACATCAGCCACTCGTGGCAGAACTCGCCCTCCGGCCAGGTGATCCACTCGTCCGGGGCGAACTCCTCCAGGTCCACGCTCTCGCGCCCCGCGAGCCGGTGCCCCACCGGCATCGCCACATCCGCCAGGTCGTCGAGGACCGACCGCTTGGCCAGCCCGTCGGGCAGCGGCAGTGGCTTGTTGTACCAGTCGAGCACGACCGCGAGGTCGAGGTCACCGAGCAGCACGCCCCGTACCGAGTCCTCCGCCTCCAACTCGTCCGAGCGGACGCGGAGTTGGGGGTGCTGGGCGCGCAGCGCGGTGAGCGCCGCCGGGAACAGACCGCGCGCGGCGGTGGCGAAGCCCGCGATGCGCAGCTCGCCCACGACCCGGCCGCGCTGGGCCTCCAGATCGGCCTGGGCGACCTGGACCTGGGAGAGGATCCGCGCGGCGTGCTCGGCGAGGAGCCGGCCCGCGTCGGTGAGGCGTACGCCCCGTCCGTTCTTGGCGAGCAGGGGCTGCCCCGCCTCCCGCTCCAGCTTGGCGAGCTGCTGGGAGACGGCCGAGGTCGTCACATGCAGATTGTCGGCGGCGCCGCCCACCGAGCCGTGGCGGGCCAGCGCGTCGAGGGTCCTCAGGCGCTCCAGGTTCAACATATAAGGAATGCTAACTGATCCGGTCCACCTTTTCTCGCTTGTGCTACGAGGTTGAACAGGCCACGCTTACCGCCATGACCACCGTCACCTCGCCCCGGCCCCTGTCGGCCCCCTCCTCCGCCCCCCGCCGCCCGGCACTGGACTGGCGTGTCCGGTTCGCGGCGCTCTCGCTGGTCTGGGGGTTCAGCTTTCTCCTGATCAAGGTGGGCACGGGCGGTTACGCCCCGTTCCATGTCACCTTCGGACGGCTCCTCTTCGGTACGGCGGTGCTCGCCGTCGCGATGGCGGTCAAGCGGGAGCGGCTGCCCCGGGGCGTGCGCACCTGGCTGCATCTGACGGTGGCCGCGCTGCTCCTGAACGCGCTGCCGTTCTCGCTCTTCGCCTACGCGGAGCGCACGATCCCGTCGACCCTGGCCGGGATCTGCAACGCGACCTCCCCGCTGTGGGGCATGGCGCTCTCGATGGTGGCGCTCTCCGAGGACCGGCCGACCCGGCGCCGGGTGGCGGGGCTCGGTCTCGGTTTCCTCGGGGTGCTCACGGTCCTGGGTGCCTGGCAGGGTTTCGACGGACTGGACCTGCGGGGCACCGCGATGGCCCTGCTCGCCTCGCTCTGCTACCCGGTGGGCTGGATCTACGTCCGCCGTACGCTGTCCGGCAACGGCCACTCGAACCTGTCGCTGATCGGCTCCCAGCTCGGCGTCGCGACCCTGCAACTGGCCCTGGTCACCCCGTTGTTCGCGGGGTTGCCGACCGCCTTCCACCCGGTCCCGCTGCTCGCCGTCGCCGCGCTCGGCGCCCTCGGCACCGGCTTCGCGGTGCTCGTCCAGTACGGCCTGGTCAACGAGGTGGGCCCGACCACAGCCCAGATGGTCACGTACTTCATCCCGGTCATCGCCACCGCCGCCGGGGTCCTGGTCCTCGGCGAGGGCCTGAGCTGGAACACGCCGGTGGGCGCGGTGATCGTGCTGGCGGGGGCGGCGCTGACGCAGACCCGCGCGCCCAAGAGGGCGCTATAGCGCCAGTGGTTCCGGCGGGCGCGGCTAGTCGTACCGCCGTCCCGGCGACGCCCCCGTCGCCGCCACCACCGCGTCGGCCGCGGCTCCGATGTCGGCCGGGGCGAGCCGCGAGACGGTGAGGCGGATACCGGGCGCGGCCGACAGCCGGAAGCGGGCGCCGGGCGCCACCGCCCACCCTGCGTGCAGCAGCCGCGCCACCGCGGCCGTCTCGTCCGGCACCGGCACCCACACACTGAACCCGCTGCGGCCGTGCGCCGCGACACCCCGCGAGCGCAGCGCCCGCACCAGGGTGTCGCGGCGCTCGCCGTAGGAGCGGGCCACGGCGGCGGAGTCGAGGACGTCCGAGGTCCACAGGTGGACGACGGTCCGCTGGAGCAGGCGGCTGACCCAGCCGGGCCCCAGCCGCTGGCGGCCCCGGACCCGGTCCAGCGTCACCGCGTCCCCGGTGAGCACGGCGAGCCGCAGATCCGGCCCGTACGCCTTGGCCACCGACCGTACGAACGCCCAGTGTTCGACCACCGGGGACAGCGGGGCGAGCGGTACGTCGACCATGCCGTGCCCGTGGTCGTCCTCGATGAGCAGCACCGAGGGATGGGCGGACAGCACCTTCCGCAGCGCACGCGCGCGTTCCGCGCCGACGGCCGCCCCGGTGGGGTTCTGGGCACGGCAGGTGACGACCAGCGCCCGTGCGCCGGCCGCCAGCGCGCTCTCGACGGCCTCGGGCAGCGGCCCCTCGTCGTCGAGCGCCACCGGCACCGGCCGCAGCCCGAGCGCCGGGACGAGGTCGAGCAGGGCGCCCCAGCCCGGGTCCTCGATGGCGACGGCGTCGCCGGGCCGCAGATGCGCGGCGAGCACCCGCTCGATCGCGTCGAGGGAGCCGGACAGGACGCCGACCGGTCCCGGCGGCACCCCGTCGGCGTCCAGGGCCGCACGGGCGAGCCGCGCGAGGTCGGGGTCGACCGGGTCCTGCCCGTAGAGGGTGGGCCGCTCGGCGTGGTCGCGGGCGGCAGCCGCGAGCGCGTCACCGAGCGGTGGCAGCAGGGCGGGGTCGGGGTTGCCGTCGGAGATGTCGCGCACCCCCGCGGGCACGTCGATGCGCTGGGCGTCGCGGGCGGTGCTGGCGGGGCGTGGACGCACCCGGCTGCCCCGGCGCCCCCCGGTCTCGATGACGCCCCGGTCCCGCAGCAGCCGGTAGGCCGCCGCGACCGTATTGGGATTCACGCCGAGCTCACCCGCCAACTCCCGCAGCGGCGGCAGCGGTTGCCCCGGCGCCAGCTGTCCGGCGCCCACCGCGCGCTCGACGTCGGCGGCGATCTCCGACGCACGCCGCCCCACGATCCGATACTCTCCTAGCACAAACAGAACTATGCACTAGTGCAATGGAGAACGCAAATGCCCGACTCCCCTTCCTACGAGCCCACCGAGCGCACCGTGCCGACCCGCTCGCGCGAGCGGGCGTCGTACGACCGCGAGCTGGTGCACGGGATACTCGACGAGGGGTACGTCTGCCACCTCGGCTTCGTCCGCGACGGTGCCCCGGTCGTCCTGCCGACGCTCTACGGCAGGATCGGCGAGCGGCTGTACGTGCACGGCTCGACGGGTTCGCGCCCGCTGCGGATGACCGGCCGGGCCGAGCCGGGGCTCCCGGTCTGTCTGACCGTCACCCACGTCGACGGCCTGGTGCTGGCCCGCTCGGCCTTCCACCACTCCCTCAACTACCGCTCGGTCGTGGTGCACGGCCTCGCGTACCAGGTCACCGACCCCGAGGAGCGGCGGGCGGCCCTGGACGCGCTGGTCGACCAGGTGGTGCCCGGCCGCTCCTACGACTCGCGGCAGGCCAACGCCAAGGAGCTCGCCGCGACCGCGGTGATCCGTCTGGACCTCGACGAGGTGTCGGCGAAGGTGCGCACCGGCGGCCCCAACGACGAGCCCGAGGACAGCGGCCTGCCGCACTGGACCGGGGTGATCCCGCTGGTCCGCACCCACGGAACGCCGGTGCCGGCCGACGACCTCGACCCCTCCGTGGCGCTGCCCGACTACCTCGCCGCGCTCTGACGCGGTCCGGGGGCTTCGGCGGGCATCCGGGGAAGCCCCCGGCCCTCAGGCCGCGACCGGTTCCCGGCGGGCCCGCGCGGCGAGCCGTGCCTCGGCCCCGGCGAGCCCCACCACCGCGACCAGCAGCAGCGAGGTGCCCAGGACCGTGGCGGCGGTGAGCTGTTCGCCGAGTACCACGACGGCGAGCAGCGCCGCGCTGACCGGCTCAAGCAGCATGATCACGGAGACGGTGGCGGAGCGGACGACGGCCGCGCCCGCGAAGTAGAGCGCGTACGCCAGCGCCGTGGGCACCGACGCCACGTACCCCAGCAGCACGGCCACCCGGACCGGCTCGACGGTGTGCGCCACCAGTCCCTCCGCCCCCGCGAACGGCAGCAGCAGGACCGAGGCGACGGCGAACGCCCAGGCGGTGGTCGCGGAGGGGTCGGCGCTCTCGCCGTCCCGGCCGAGCCGGCGGGTGAGCAGCGTGATCCCCGCGTATCCGGCCGCCGACAGCAGTGCGAGCAGCACGCCCGCCGGGCGCACGGCGCCGCCGCCGTTGCCGAGGACCAGGACCGCGAGCCCGGCGAGGGCTCCGCCGACGGCGGTCAGCCCGGCGCCGCCGATCCGCTCACCGAGGGCGAGACGGGCGCCGACCGCGATGAGCACGGGCCCGGCGCCGAGGGTGACCACGGTCGCCACGGCCAGGCCGGTCGAGGCGACGGCGGCGAAGTAGGCGCTCTGGAAGACGGCGAGTCCCACCCCGTTGCCCAGGATGCGCGCCAGCCGCCGGGCCACCGGTTCGGCGGGCCGCCGCACGGGACGCCGCCGCAGGGCACGGGCGGCGAGCAGCAGGGCCAGTCCGCCGACGCAGCGCCAGAAGGAGAGGGCGAGCGGGCCCAGGTCGCTGGCGTCGAAGACCAGCGCGGCGGCGCCGCCCGCGGTGCCCCAGGCGACACCGGCGAGGACGAGATAGAGCAGGCCGCGCCCGACGGGCAGGGCGGCAGAAGTCGATGCGTTCGACACGTACGTACTCCGGAGAGGAAGACGGGAAAGGTCGCGTGCCTGGAGTACGCGGGCAGCGACGAGCCGCTCGGGGACTGCCCGAGCCCGGCCTTCGTCAGGGGTGTGGCCGCCCGCGTTACGCGGCGGGAGGCGGCAGGACGGTCGAATGCATGATCGTCACCCTACGGCGCGGTCCGGCCGGCCGACAACTCCTCCTCGGGCGCGGGCGTCCGCGGCACCGGCAGCGGCTGCCCGTCGCCGCCCGCCACCGGCCCGGAGGCCTCCTTCGGCGCGGAGGACTGCGCGATGAAGGCGCCGACGAGGACCACCGCGCCGCCCGCGATCTGCGGCGCGGCGAGGTGCTCGCCGAGCAGCACCCAGGCCAGGACGGTCGCGATGACCGCCTCCAGACAGGCGACGACCCCGGCCACCTGCGGCGAGAGCTTGCGCACCGAGATGACCCCGGTGACGTACGCGATCACCGTAGCGATCAGCACGATCCAGCCGAGCAGCAGCGCCGCGGGGACGTCCGTGCCGTTCATGTCGGCGCTGCCGCCGAGCACCGACCAGTCCATTCCCCAGGGGCGGGCGACGAGCGTGAGCAGCAGGGAGCCGATGAGCAGGCCGTAGGCGATGACGCCGATCGGGTCGGGGGCGTCGTCGGCGTCGCCGCCCTGGTCGGAGAGGACGAAGTAGCCGACCTGGCAGCAGGCGGCGCCGAGGGCGAGCAGCAGTCCCAGCAGGTCGAAGCTCAGCCCGGACCAGATCTGCACCACACTGGCGAGGCCGCCGACGGCGAGCACCACGCCCACGGCCGCCGCCCGGGTCACGGGCCTGCGCTGGACGAACCGGACCCAGCCGAGGACGAGCGCGGGGGCCAGATACTCGACGAGCAGGGCGACACCGACGGGGATGCGGGATATCGCCGCGAAGTAGCAGGCCTGGACGCCGGCGACGGCGAGCAGCCCGAATCCGGCGAGCAGCGCGGGCCGGCGCGTCAGCAGCCTCCGGTGGCGCCAGGCCACGGGCAGCATGACGAGCGCGGCGCCCGTCACCCGCAGCCACACCACGTGCAGCGGGTCCAGGCCCGCCTCGATCAGCGGCTTGGCCGCGACACCCGATCCACCGAATGAGAACGCCGAGGCCAGGGCCAGTCCCAGGCCGACGTTCCTCCCCTGAGACGCCTGCATCGGCACATCATGACAGGAGAAGTCAGGACCGTCACCCCTGTGACACCTGTCGAGACGGCGGGGCCCCGAGGAGCCGCCCGGAGAGCTCCCGGGCGTCGACGCCGGCATGGTCGAGGACCGCCACGGCCCGGCACTCCGGGTCGGCGGCGAGCGCCGCGAGCAGATCCGTGCCCCCTACGCGCCCCTCGCCCCGGGTCTCGGCGCGGGCGAGCGCGCCCTCCATCGCGGTGACCGCGGCGGGCGACCAGCCGGGCTGGTCGAGCAGTGGCAGGGCGCCGGAGTCCTCCACCGACCCCTGCCAGCGCAGCCCGTACCCGATGGAGCGCTGGACGAGGTAGCCGAGCACCCGCGCCACCTGCGGCGGGCCCGCGAACGCGGCGCGCACCTCCGGGTCCGTCTCCATCAGCGAGTGCAGCAGATGGGCGGTGTCGATCTGCCGGTCGCCGTCGCGCAGCGCCCTCCTGCGGGCACCCGAGACCACCGAAGCCATCTCGTCGGTGAGCCGGGCTTCGAGGTCGCAGGCGGCGGGGACCGGGGCCGGGACGGCCGGGGCCCGCGGGATCGGGGGGTGCACACTCCCACCTCATCAGGCGCGCCGCCCCGGAACATCCCCGCCGGGAAGCATTCCGCATCCGACGTTGGGTGGGGACGCTTGACCGGGTTCTCCTCCTTCCGGATGAGATTTGCGTTTTACGCCCCGGGGGCGCGCCCCACCTGCCGTACGCCCCGCAGGCAACCGCACCGCCCCCTAGAACGTCCCCTCCCGTACGACACAGCCGCCACGGCAACCGCGGGAGGGGCCCGATGTGCTGGATGGTCGCCCTGCTCGCCGAGGACGGGCTGCAGTACGTGTACCGCGTGTACGCCCCCGAGGACGCCCTGCGCGGCGATCTGTTCTGGGCCGCCTTCCACTGCCACGACGAGTCCTCGCGCCCGCGCGCGTCCGATCTCTTCGACTCGGCGCAGATATGGGTGCTGCCGCTCAGCGGCTCCATGATCTGACGGTTCATCAGTATTGAATGTTGACCGGCCCCCGGCTACGTTCCGCGACACGTTCTCGACTCGAAGGACGTGACGGACTCGAAGGGGTGGTCGTATGGCCGAGGTCAGCGCGGAGGCGCGCCTGGAGGCTCCGGCGCAGAAGGTCTGGGAGCGGATGACCGACTTCGGCGCGTACGGCGAGTGGAACGCCACCCACACCGGCTTTCCGCGCGGCGGCCCCGAGAGGCTGGAGCTCGGCGCGACCTATGCCGAGAACATGAAGCTGATGGGGTTCCCGGCCGAGGTCGTCTGGACCGTGGACGAGTTCGAGGCGGGCCGCCTTCTCGGCGTCAGGGGCCAGGGGCCGATGGGCGTGAGCGTCGGCAACCGCTACATCCTGACCCCGGACGGGGACGCGACGGTGGTGCGGATCGAGGGCGAGTTCACCGGCGCGGCCGTCTCGCTGATGGCGGGCAGGCTCAGGGACTCGGCGACGGCCGCGCTGAACGAGTCACTGCGCAGGCTCGGCGCGCTCGTGACCTGACGGCCCCGCGCGCCCGGTCCCGCGCGTCCGGTCCCGCGCGCGGAAGAGCCCCGCGACCGGTGGTCGCGGGGCTCTCGGCGGCCGGCGGGGTCAGTCCTCGTCGGCCAGGATCAGATACAGCTTCTTGCGGGCGTCGTTGATGACCCCGAGCGCCTTCTTGCGCTGCTCGGCGCTGCCGGTCTTCCAGACCTGGCCGAACGCCTCCATCAGGCCGAACCCGGCCTGGCGGATCTCGTTCATGCCCTCCCAGTCGACTCCGCGCCCGGCCTCTTCCCACGGGGCCTCGGACCCCGACTCGGCCTCGGCGCGTCCGGCGTCGGTGAGCGTGAACAGCTTCTTGCCGCCCTCGCTCTCATTGGTGATCAGGCCCTCGTCCTCCATCATCTGGAGGGTCGGGTAGACCGAACCGGGGCTGGGCTTCCACGCCCCGCCGCTGCGCTCGCCGATCTCCTGGATCATCTCGTAACCGTGCATCGGCCGGTCCTTCAGCAGGGCCAGGATCGACGCGCGGACATCACCGCGCCGCGCCCTGCCCCGCGGACCGCCCCGGCCTCCCCGGCCGGGCCCGAAGGGGCCGCCACCGAAGCCGGGCCCGAAGGGCCCGAAGGCGGCACGCCGCCCCTCGAAGTCCCCCCGGCCGTGATGTCCGGGTCCGTGCTGTCCGTGTCCATGTGAACGCATCGCTACGCTCCTTCCATCGGTGATCCGTCGCGATGCGTCAACGATATATCGGAACTGTTCGGTTAACAACCCCCCGATAGGGCAGCGAACTGTGACCTGCTGGAGAACGGGCTTGGCAGGCCTCACTGATCCTGGTGGTGGCGGTTGGGGACCGGCCGGTCAGGCGAGTGCAGCGCGGGCCGGGGCGCACGGCTCGGTCCGGTCGACGATGACGTGCACCGAGGCTCGGCGAGGCCGCGGGAAGCGCTTACGCGGGGAGGAAGAACCCGGTGATGTCAGCGAGCCGGCCGTCGCGGTGGAGTGCGGTGCTCACACCCGCCATGGCGGGTTCGTCCTGCTCGCCGAGCTGGGTCCACCGTGCGAGCGACCGGTCGTGGTGCTCGACGACCTCGTCGATACGGAACCGGTGACCGGGGAAGGCTCCGGCGAATCCCGCCATGTAGGCGGCCAGCTCGGTCAGCCCGCCCACCTCCGTGCCCGGGTCCCGATAGGCGACGTCTTCGACCGCGACCGCGCCCAGTGCGGCAAGCCGCTCGCCGGGGTCGGCCGACCAGCACGCGGCGTAGTTCGTCCAGAGCTGCTGCGAGTCGCTCATCGCTGTCCTTCTTTGTCGGAGCCGATCGACGCCATCGCGCCATCGGTGATGGTGTGCAGTTTCGTGATGGGGGCGCCGGCCCGGACCAGCACCAGCAGGCCCTGATAGAGCGCCAGCAGCCGGGCTGCCGACACCTCGACGTCCAGCTCCGCCGGCAGCAGACCCAGGGCGCGGGCGCGCGTCAGCGCGTCGGTGAAGCCGGACTCGATCGTCTCCAGCCCTCGGTGCACTCCCGCGGCGGCCTGCGGAAAGGTGAAGGACTCCACCGCGGTGTTGGTGAGGAGACATCCCGGATCGGGATCGAGGCCGGTCTCGAACGTCGAGGTGAAGAACGACCGGATGCCCGCCACAGGGTCCGGCGGTTCGAGGAGATGGGCCCGGACTCTGCCCTGCACCACCTGGTCGTTGTAGGCGTCCAGTGCGGCGCAGAACAGGCCCTCCTTGCTCTGAAAGACCCGGTACAGGCTGCCCGGATGCAGTCCGGTCGCCTCCTCGATGTCCCGCAGCGAGGCCCCGAGGTAGCCGCGGCGGCGGAACAGCCGCATGGCGCGGGCCAGTACGTCCGCCTGATCCCAGAGCTGCTTGCGGCCCACCGAAACTCCCCGTAGTTGAACGATCGCTCACAAAAATAGCACGTCGGCACGGCTGGCCGTCCCGTGGCTCCCTCAGCGGTCGATCGGGGAGCTCCTCCGAAAGGGCCAACCATCCCGGATTGGCCTTGGCCGGTGGCCTGCTCCGGCCCGTACCGTCCTGCCCATGCAGATCCGAATCGTCGACGCCTTCACCGACCGCCCGTTCGCCGGAAACCCGGCCGGGGTCCTGCTCCTCGACGCGTTTCCGGACGACGCCTGGCTGCGGGACGTCGCCCGGGAGGTCAACCTCTCGGAGACCGCCTTCGCCCATCCGCTGCCGCCGGGCGGCGAGGCCGACTGGGCGCTGCGGTGGTTCACCCCGGCCACCGAGGTCGCCATGTGCGGGCATGCCACTCTGGCCACCGCCCATGTGCTGCGTACGACCGGCGCCGCGACGGGAAGGGTCAGCTTCGCGGCCCGGTGCGGCATCCTCCACGCGACCGCGCACGAGGACGGGTCGATCACGCTCGACTTCCCCACCTCACCGCTGACCCCGGTGGCGGTCCCGGACGGTGTGGCCGAGGCGCTGGGGGCGCGCCCCGTCTCCGTCCACGACACCTCGGAGTTCATCGGCGACCTGGTCGTCGAGCTGGCGGACGAACGGACCGTGCGGGGCCTGACGCCCGAGTTCAGGGCTCTGGCCGCCTACTCCGAGCGCGGCGTCATCGTCACGGCAGAGGCCGAGGACCCCTCGCGGGGCTACGACTTCGTCTCGCGCGGCTTCTTCCCCGGCGTCGGCATCGACGAGGACCCGGTGACGGGCAGCGCGCACACCGCGCTCGCTCCGTTCTGGTCGGCGCGTCTGGGCCGCACCGAGCTGACCGGCCTCCAGGCCTCCGCCCGGACCGGTCTGGTGCGCACCTCGCTGCGCGGCGAGCGCACCCTGCTGACCGGCACGGCCGTCACCGTCATCGAGGGCGAACTGCTCACGGCTCCGTAGCGGTTCACGACTCCGTAGCGGACCGCCGGCATGGGTAAGGGGCGTACGCCATAGCTGTACGCCCCTTACGTGTCATCGCCCCGCACGCCGTCCCGCGCGCGCGTGCCCGTCGCCGGCCGCCGGTTGGTGCCACCCGCCACCCCCCGCCTGCCCTCGGCGCGGCGCTCGTCCGTCACACCGTGGGCAGCCAGCTCACCTTCCCCGCGAGCAGCGCGTACCCCACGAACGCCCCGATGTCGAGCAGGGAATGGGCCACGACCAGCGGCCCGACCCGCTGCCAGCGCCGGTAGAGCAGGACGAAGACGACGCCCATCGCCATATTGCCGAGGAAGCCGCCGATGCCCTGGTAGAGGTGGTAGGAGCCGCGCAGGACCGCACTCGCCGCCAGCGCCGCGAGCGGGGTCCACCCCAACTGGCCGAGCCTGCGCAGCAGATACCCGACGACGACGACTTCCTCCAGTACGGCGTTCTGTACCGCCGACAGGACGAGCACCGGGTACTTCCACCACACGTCCGGCAGGGACTCGGGCACCACCGTGAGATTGCCGCCGACCGCCCGGGCCAGCAGATAGAAACCGAGCCCCGCGCTGCCGATCCCGGCCGCGATCAGCGCGCCCCTGCCGAGGTCCGGGCCGGGTCGCCGGCGGTCGAAGCCGAGGACGCGCAGACCTCCCGCTCCCTCACGCAGCAGCAGGTGCGCGACGAGCGCCACGGGCACCAGCGCGCTCGCGATACCGAAGAGCTGCCAGGCGAGATCCAGCCAGGGACGCCCGGGGGCGTGCGAGGTGTTGAGCCTGGCCGCCTGGTCCTTGAGGCCACCCGGCTTGGTCACCGATCCGACAAAGCTGATCAGCGCCGACACACCGCTCGCGCCGAGCGAGAGCGCCAGCACGAGCACCGTCTCGGACCGGAAGATCCGCGGTGACACCCCCTGTTCGGGAAGAGAATCAGCCACACGCCCCGCCTCCACCTGCACACCTGCCTCCAGTTGAACGAACCCGTCCCATGCCCACCACTGCCCCGCTAGGGTCTCGAATGAAAGTACGAAGATCGCGCGCGACAGGCCGGGGGCGAGCGCCATTTCGATGGTGCGGTTCCCTCTTTTTCCTTGTACGGGATTCAAGGAGGGCACCACCGCCATGGGACGTCACAGCTTGCCCGACGCGCACGCGGCCGAGGGAACCCGGGGCCGTCCGGCCGCCGCCCGCCGCCGTACCGTCGCCGTCGCCACCCTGCTCGTCCTCGTCGTGGCGGGCGGCGCGGCCGTCGCGGCGAGCAGCGGACTGCTCTCCTCCGGCGACCCCTGCCGGGACTCCGCGGTGCGGCTGGATCTCGTCGCCTCCCCCGACATCGCCCCGGCCGTCCGGTCCGTCGCCGAGCGGGCGCGCGCCGACAAGGTCACCTCCGACGGCTCCTGCATCGATGTCCGCGTCACCGCCCGCGAGTCCTACAAGGTGGCCGCCGCGCTCGGTGCGGCCCGCGAACCCGACTTCGCGGTGTGGATACCCGACTCGGGGCTCTGGGTGGACCGCGCCAAGGAGGGCGGCGAGAGCGTCCCGGTCGCCACGGCGGGCCATGTGGCCGCCTCACCGGTCGTCCTCGGCGTCGTGGCGCCCGCCGCCAAGTCCCTGGGCTGGCCGTCCCGGACGTACACCTGGGCCGAACTCGCCGCCGCCACCACCGGCTCGGACACCCTGCGCCTGGGCGCGGCCGACCCGGCCCGCTCGGCGGCCTGCCTCCTCGCGCTGAGCAGCGTCGGCCGCTCCGCGGCGCGCCGGGGCGCGGACGGCGACACCGGGGCGGCGGCCGTGGCCAAGGCGCTCTCGCAGCGCACCTCCGACAGCGACGCCCAGGTCGTCACCACGCTCGCCCGGGGCGGCGGGGGCGGCGGTCCGCGCCACAACCAGGCCGTCGTCCTCTCCGAGCAGACGGCGTACGCGTACAACACCGGCCGGGACGCCGGGCAGGGGCTCGGCCTGTTCTACCCGAAGGACGGCACGCCGCTGCTCGACTACCCGTACACCATCGTCCGCGAGAACCGGCTGAGTACCGACCGCAGCCGCGCCGCGATGCGGTTCCTGACGCTGCTGGGCGAGCCGGAGTCCCGGCGGGCCCTGACCAGGAGCGGCTTCCGGACCCCCGGCGAGGCGCCGGACGAGGCTTTTGTACGGAAGGCGGGCGCCGCCGCTCCGCAGCCGTACGCCACGTCCACCGCCGACGCCCCGTCCGCCAAGGAGCTCCAGGAAGCCCTGGGGACATGGACGATCATCGTCCAGAGCGCCCGTCTGACCACCGTCGTGGACGCGTCGGGCTCGATGGCCGCGCCGGTTCCGGGAGCGGGCGGACGGTCCCGGATGGATGTCACCAAGGCCTCGCTGCTGCGGGCGCTGGCGCAGTTCACGCCCGAGGACGAGATCGGTCTGTGGGACTTCGCCACCCGCCTGGACGGCTCGCGCGACTACCGCGAGCTGGTGCCGACCGCCCGTCTCGGCGACCCGGTCAAGGGCGGGCGCACCCAGCGCGAGCGGCTGGCCGCCGCCTTCGACGCGCTGCGGCCGGTGCCGGACGGGGCGACCGGCCTCTACGACACGATGCTCGCCGCGTACACCCGGGCCACCGCGGGCTACCGGCCGGGGAAGTTCAACGCGGTGGTGATCCTCACGGACGGCGCCAACGAGGACCCCGGCAGCATTACGCGCGGCGAGCTCCTGACCCGCCTCCAGAAGCTCTCCGACCCGGCGAGACCGGTGCCGGTGATCGCCATCGCGGTGGGCCCGGACGCGGACGGGGAGTCGGTCGGGCAGATGGCCCGGGCCACCGGCGGGGCCGGCTACCAGGTCACCGACCCGGCCGAGATCCAGGCGGTGATCCTGAGGGCCATCATGACGGTGGGCCGGGGCGGCGCCGCGGGCTGACACGCCCGGCCCGCGCCGCGCACGGCCCCTGCCCTCACCCCTGCGCCCGGATCCCCACCGGCCAGGTGTGGACCGGCTCGCCCTGGTGCATCAGGTCGCGGTAGCGGCGGGTGGTGGCCGCCAGCGCGGCTTCCCGGGTCAGCCCCGCGTCGAGAGCCCGGTGGTAGGTGTCGACCTGCCAGGAGGCGCCGTTGACGCGGCGCCGGCAGCGCTCCTCGATGACGCCGAGGTAGCGGTCCCGGTCGGCCGGCTCCACCCCCCACGCGTCGAGCCCGGCGTGGGCCAGCGGCAGGAGTTCGTCCCGGACCAGCTTGACGGCCGGTACGCGCGCGACGCCGCCCGCCCGGCGCGGCGCCGGCCACAGCAGCTCGGCGTCGATGCCCTGGCGGCAGGCCGTCTCGAAGTTGGCGGCGGCGGCCTCGAACGGCAGCCGGGTCCACACCGGCCTGCTGTCCTCGGCGAGGGAGCGCACCAGACCGTAGTAGAAGGCCGCGTTGGCGATGACGTCCGTGATGGTGGGCCCGGCCGGCAGCACCCGGTTCTCCACCCGCAGATGCGGCACACCGTCCGCGATCCCGTACACCGGGCGGTTCCAGCGGTAGATCGTCCCGTTGTGCAGCACGAGCTCCTGGAGGGAGGGCACCCCGCCCTCCGACAGCACCCGCAGCGGGTCCTCCTCGTCGCAGATGGGCAGCAGCGGCGGGAAGTAGCGCAGGTTCTCCTCGAACAGCTCGTACGCGGAGGTCACCCAGCGCTCGCCGAACCAGGTGCGCGGGCGCACGCCCTGGGCGCGCAGCTCGGCGGGCCGGGTGTCGGTGGCCTGCTCGAACAGCGGCGGGCGCGACTCGCGCCACAGCTCCCGGCCGAACAGGAAGGGCGCGTTGGCCCCCACCGCGATCTGTACGGCGGCGACGGCCTGGGCGGCGTTCCACACCGCCGCGAAGCGGGCAGGCGTGACCTGGAGGTGCAGCTGCACGGAGGTGCAGGCGGCTTCCGGGGTGATGGATCCGGAGGTGCAGACGAGGCGTTCGACGCCTTCGATGTCGAGGGTGAAATCCTCCCCGCGGGCGGCCACGATCTGATCGTTGAGCAGTACATAGCGGTCGGCGTCGGAGAGATTCGCGGAAACGAGGTCCTGCTGTCCGATCGTCGGGAGAATTCCGATCATCAGGATGCCGGCACCGACCTCGCCCGCTTTGCGCTCGGCGTACCCGAGACCGGTCCTCAGCTCCTCGGAGAGCTGATCGAAGACCCGGCCGCCGAGCCGGTGCGGGGCGATATTCACTTCGAGGTTGAACATCCCGAGTTCGGTCTGGAAATCCTTGCTCGCAATGCGCTCCAGAACCTCCGCGTTCATCATGCGCGGCATACCGTCCGGCCCCACGAGATTCAGCTCGATCTCCACACCCATCAGATTCCTCGGACGATCGAACCTCCGTTCGGTCAGGAGCCGCCCCAGCCCCTCCAGGCACTGCTGGAGCTTCTGCCGGTACGCGTGCCGATCGGACAGGTCGAACTCGCCCGCCACGACCTTCTCACCCATCGAAGGGTCCCTCCTCGAATGGGCAGCCGGTCCGTCCGGCCGCGTGCGTCACGGTCGATAATGCCCCGGCTGGCTGATCTGTAACGCCCCCTGGGCGGGGTCGGGGTAGTAAGCTGGTACGAACCGGCCTCGGGCACATGCATTCGGCATACACCAACATCCGGATAGCGGTCCTGCGGAAATCGTGAAAAACACCGACGGGTTTCGGCCGACCGCCCTGGGCAGACCTTTCCTGGCCAGTGGTGTACCCGGTTCGCCGAACCGGGATGAATGCCGCATCATCAGGACCTGAATCCGACTTGCCCGTAATACCGCCGACCGCTAGCCGAAACACCCCCTGAACACGTGTCGTATAAACTTTGCGAACGAGGCAGAGAGTTGGCGTCCCGGCCCCTGTCACCCGGCCCCCCTCTGACCCCGCGTCACCGCAGACAGCGCTGTCCGCAACGCCCACGCATCACCGTGTCTCCGAAGTGAGAGGCGACCCACCATGCCGCTGCATGTTCCCCCGGCTCCCGCGCCCGCCCTGCGCAGCGTCCTCGCGGCACTCGGTTCCCCCACCGCCGTCCGCGCGGCACGCACCCCCGCCCTGCGCTCCGCGCAGGGCCCGCTGACCCCCGAACTCCCGCTGCCCGTCCATGTGCTGGACCGCATCACGCCGAGCGCGCGCGCCCCGCACAGCCGCCTGGCCGGCTGGCGCTTCCTCATCAGCGAGGCGGGGACCGCGGTCGCCGCCGCGGACACCATGCTCACCCCCGACGGCTGGGCCTTCTCGCACTTCTTCGAAGGGCCCTATCTCGCCTCCACCCAGCGCGCCCTGCGCCAGGCGGAAGCGCTGACCATGGACGTCGAGGCGCGGCTGCTCTCGGTGCCCGAGCTGTACATGCTCACCCTGTGGCTGCGGCGCGACCTCACGGCCGACCCCGCCTCGGGCGAGCTGGACCCGGCGGATCTGCTGGTGCCGCTGGCGCCCGCGCCGCCCGGTATCTGCGCCCACCGGCCGCACCGCGTCTCCGAACTCCTGCCGGTGATGACCCTGCGCCTCGCCCCGGCGCCCCTGCTGAGCCAGCCGGTCTGACACCACGGTCGCCTGTCGCCCGGCGGAACCACCCACAGCGCCCCGGAGCCCCTGCGGCCCCGGGGCGCTGTCGTGTACGCCCGCGCACGCCTCCTCCGTACGGGCTAGTCCGTAACGGCCACTACGAACCACCCGAAGAGGCAGGGCAGTTGAGTTGAACCGGCCGCACGAGTGATGCGTCAATATGCGGTAGGAAGTGGTGCCGCGAAATCCCTGCGGATTGACGTCCGTGGGGCAACACTGGGAGCGCACCGACCGACTGAGCAACGGGGGGCGGCCATGAACACCGCATCGAGCCGCAGGACATTCACTACTACGACGCAGCGAGAGAACGCATCCATGTGCCAGCACCAGCCAGCCTGCCCGACAGCCGACTCCGCCGACCGGGAGGCCGCGCAGCTCGTGGCGCACCACCCGGAGCAGGGCTGGAGCCTGCTGTGCAACGGCGTCCTGATCTTCGAGGACACCGGTGAGCTGCTGCCGGACGGGCGGATCATCGCCCCGCACCGGGCGCTGACCGCCGGGCAGGTGGCGAAGGCCGCCTAGCGCGGCCTCACGGGTACGGACGCCGCGCGGCACGGCACGGGGCCGCACCGCTCGGCACAGAAGAACAGCACCGCACAAGAAGGGGCCGGCCCGGGGAAGCTCCCCGCACCGGCCCCGACGTAGGTCAGCCGTAGACGGCTCTACCTCAGTGGTCGTACTCGTCCAGCGGCGGGCAGGAGCAGACCAGGTTGCGGTCGCCGAAGGCACCGTCGATGCGGCGCACCGGCGGCCAGTACTTGTCGGCCTTCGAGACGCCGGCCGGGAAGACCGCCTCCTCGCGGCTGTACGCGTGGTTCCACTCGCCGCCGAGCGCCGCCGCCGTGTGCGGGGCGTTCGCCAGCGGGTTGTCGTCGGCGGGCCACTCGCCCGAGGCGACCTTCTCGATCTCGGCGCGGATCGCGATCATCGTCTCGCAGAACCGGTCGAGTTCGATCAGGTCCTCGGACTCGGTCGGCTCGATCATCAGCGTGCCGGCCACCGGGAACGACATCGTCGGCGCGTGGAAGCCGTAGTCGATCAGACGCTTGGCGATGTCGTCGACGCTGACACCGGTCGCCTTCGACAGTGGACGCAGGTCCACGATGCACTCGTGCGCCACCAGGCCGTTGGGGCCGGTGTAGAGCACCGGGTAGTGCGGCTCCAGGCGCTTGGCGATGTAGTTGGCCGCGAGCACCGCGACCTGGGTGGCGCGCTTGAGGCCCTCGCCGCCCATCAGCCGGACGTACGCCCACGAGATCGGCAGGATGCCGGCCGATCCCCACGGGGCGGCCGAGATCGGGCCGACACCCGTCTCGGGGCCGGCGGTCGGCTGGAGCGGGTGGTTGGGCAGGTACGGCGCGAGGTGCGCGCGCACACCGACCGGGCCGACGCCGGGGCCGCCGCCGCCGTGCGGGATGCAGAACGTCTTGTGCAGGTTCAGGTGCGAGACGTCGCCGCCGAACTTGCCCGGCTTCGCCAGGCCCACCAGCGCGTTGAGGTTGGCACCGTCCACGTAGACCTGGCCGCCCGCGTCGTGCACCTCGCCGCAGATGTCCGCGACGTGCTCCTCGAACACCCCGTGCGTGGACGGGTAGGTGATCATCAGCACCGACAGCTCGTCGCGGTACTGCTCGATCTTGGCGCGCAGATCCGCGATGTCGACCTCGCCGTCGTCGGCGGTCTTCACCACGACGACCTTCATCCCGGCCATCACGGCGCTGGCCGCGTTGGTGCCGTGGGCGGAGGACGGGATCAGGCAGACCGTGCGCTGCTCGTCGCCGTTGGCGCGGTGGTAGGCGCGGACCGCGAGCAGACCCGCGAGCTCGCCCTGCGAACCGGCGTTGGGCTGGATGGACACCGCGTCGTACCCGGTGACCTCGGCGAGCCGCTCCTCCAGCTCGTGGATGAGCGTGAGATAGCCCGCGGCCTGCTCGACCGGCGCGAAGGGGTGGATCTGCCCGAACTCGGGCCAGGTGACCGGCTCCATCTCGGTGGTCGCGTTCAGCTTCATGGTGCAGGAGCCGAGCGGGATCATGCCGCGGTCCAGCGCGTAGTCCCGGTCGGCGAGCTTGCGCAGATAGCGCAGCATCGCGGTCTCGGAGCGGTGCTGGTGGAAGACCGGGTGGGTGAGGAACTCGTCGGTGCGCAGCAGCGCGGCCGGGAGCGTGTCGGCGGCCGAGGCGTCCAGCGCCTCGATGTCGCCCTCGGCGCCGAAGGCGGCCCAGACGGCGGCGACCCGGTCGCGGTCGGTGGTCTCGTCGCAGGCGATCGAGACGGTGTCGGCGTCGACCAGGTGCAGGTTGACCCCGCCGTCCCGGGCGGCGGCCACGGCCTCGGCGGCCTTGCCGGGGACCCGGACGGTCAGCGTGTCGAAGTACGAGCCGTGCACGACCTCCACACCGGCGGCGCGCAGGCCCTCGGCGAGGATCACCGCGTACCGGTGGGTGCGCCGGGCGATCTGCCGCAGGCCGTCCGGGCCGTGGTAGACCGCGTACATACCCGCCATGACGGCGAGCAGGACCTGCGCGGTGCAGATGTTGCTGGTGGCCTTCTCGCGGCGGATGTGCTGCTCGCGGGTCTGGAGCGCCAGCCGGTACGCCTTGTTGCCGTCCGCGTCGACGGAGACGCCGACCAGGCGGCCGGGCAGGCTGCGGGCGAACTTCTCCTGGACCGCCATGTAGCCGGCGTGCGGGCCGCCGAAGCCCATGGGGACGCCGAAGCGCTGGGTGGTGCCGACGGCGATGTCCGCGCCCAGCTCACCGGGCGAGGTCAGCAGGGTCAGGGCGAGCAGGTCGGCGGCGACCGTGACGATCGCGCCGAGCTCGTGGGCCTCGTCGATGAGGGGCTTGAGGTCGCGGACCTCGCCGGAGGCGCCCGGGTACTGGAGCAGCACGCCGAAGACACCGCGCTCGGCCACCTCGGCCGGGATACCGCGGCTCAGGTCGGCGACGACGACCTCGACGCCCGTCGGCTCGGCGCGCGTCTCTATGACGGCCACGGTCTGCGGCAGGGTGTCGGCGTCGACGAGGAAGACCCCGCCCTTGACCTTGCCGACCCGGCGGGAGAGCGCGAGCGCCTCGGCGGCGGCGGTGCCCTCGTCGAGCAGCGAGGCGCCCGAGGTGGGCAGCCCGGTGAGGTCGGCGACGACGGTCTGGAAGTTGAGCAGCGCCTCCAGTCGGCCCTGCGAGATCTCCGGCTGGTACGGCGTGTACGCCGTGTACCAGGCCGGGTTCTCCATGACGTTGCGCAGGATCACCGGCGGGGTGAACGTGCCGTAGTAGCCCAGGCCGATCATCGGGGCCAGGACCTGGTTGCGGTCCGCGAGGGAGCGCAGCTCGGCCAGGACCTCGGCCTCGGTGCGGGCGCCGGGCAGACCCAGCGCCTCGGCGCTCTTGATCACGTCCGGCACCGCCGCGGCGGTCAGCTCGTCGAGCGAGCCGTAGCCGACCTGCGCGAGCATCTTCGCCTGGGCCTCGGCGTCGGGCCCGATGTGACGCTGCTCGAAGGGGATGCCACGCTCAAGCTCGGTGAGCGGCATGCGGTTGGCGGTCATTACGGAGGCCTCCTGGTCTGCACGACCTGCGAGGGGCACCACGGCGCGGGTGCCCGGACGGCCTCCCCCTCTGTCATCTCAACCTGAGAGCTTCACCGGGGCGCGTGGGGGCGTCCCGGCTTTCACCGTCGGTGAGGAAGGGGTGCGCGCATGGGCCTTCGCCCGCACGTCCCCCGTCCTGCTTTCCAGAGTGACCTCGTCCGCGCGGTACGTGGGCCTGAGAGATTCCGGGGAGGATTTGCTCCTTCGGCGCCTCCGGACATCTTTCCGAAGGACTCTCCCGCACGGGGTCAGCAGCCATCGCCAGCGTACCAGCGCGGCCCGGCCCTGATCCTTCGAGTGGCCGAGGGCCGCGTTGTGCACTTTCGTAGTGTTACGAGCAGTTGCGACCTGTTGGAGGGACCGTGCAGACCGATATCGATCCGCGCAGCCTGATCGGCCGCAAGGCGTTCGACCGCAACGGCAACAAGATCGGCACGGTGGACGAGGTCTACCTCGACGACGCCACCGGAGTGCCCGAGTGGGCCGCCGTACGCACCGGCCTGTTCAGCCGGGACGCCTTCGTCCCCCTGGAGCCCAGCGCCCTCGTCGACGAGGCGCTGCACATCCCCTACGACCGGGCGCTGATCAAGGACGCTCCCGACTTCGGCGTCGGCCGCCACCTCTCCCCCGAACAGGAGCTCCAGCTCTACCACCACTACGGTCTGGACATCGCCGCCCCCGATCCGCTGCCCGGCACCGACCGGGACTTCGGACGCCTGGCGGGCGAGGAGGACGAGACCTGACCCTCCGCGCCACCCGGCTCCTCCGGTCCGCCGTCACCCGTCCGCTCCAGCGCGGCCCCGTCACCCGTCTGCTCCAGCGCGGCCCCGCCCGTCTCCTCGTCGACAGCCGCCACCAGCGGCAACGGCTCGGACGGCGCCAGGTCGGGGTCGTCCACCCGGAACGTGCGCACCCGGCCCGGCACGAGGGAGGTCGGCGTCTCGAACCGGACGGTCACCCGGCCCACCCCGCTGCCCTGCACCCAGCCGGGGCCGAACTCACGGTGGTGCACATCGTGCCCGGCCTGCCAGCGCCGCTCGGCCGGGTCGACCGCCTCCGGCTGCTCGGGGGCCGGCGTCTGCGCACCGGTCTCGACGGGCGCCCGCTCGACGGCGTCCGGCTCGCCGGCCGCCCGCTCGCCCGCCGCCTGGGCGAAGAGGTCCTCCTGGGTGAAGTCGGCGAGACCGCTGACCCCGACCCCCAGCAGGCGCACGCCGCCGGTGGTGTCCACGGAGTCGAGCAGCCGGCCGGCCGCCTCGCGCACCACCGCGGGATCGTCCGTGGGCCCGCGGAGCGTCTCCGACCGGGTCAGCGTGGAGAAGTCGTACCTCCGGACCTTCAGGACGATCGTGCGCCCGGAGTGCCCGGAGGCCCGCAGGCGCTGCACACAGCGGTCGGCGAGCCGTCCCACCTCGGTCATCACCCGCACCCGGTCGTGCAGGTCCACGTCGAAGGTGTCCTCGACCGACACCGACTTGGTGTCCCGCTCGGCCACCACCGGCCGGTCGTCGAGGCCGAGCGCCATCCGGTGCAGCGACGCCCCGTGCGCCTTGCCCAGCAGCCGTACGAGCTCGTCCTCGCCCGCCTCGGCCAGGTCCGCGACCGTGGTCATCCCCGCCCGGCGCAGATGCTCGCCCGTGGCGGGCCCCACGCCCGGCAGCGTCCTGACCGGCATGGGGGCGAGCATCTCCCGCTCGGTGCCGGGCTCGATGAGCACCAGCCCGTCCGGCTTGGCCTCCTCCGAGGCGATCTTCGCGAGCATCTTGGACCCGGCCAGCCCCACCGACCCGGTCAGCCCCGTCACCGCCCGGATGTCCGCACGCAGCCGCTGACCGGCCTCACGGGCCGACTGAGCGTCCCACGCGACTCCCCCGGCCTCCAGGTCCACAAACGCCTCGTCGAGGCTCAGCGGCTCCACCAGGGGCGACAGCCGCCCCAGCAACTCCATCACCTGCTCGCTGATCGAGCGGTAGAACGTGAAGCGCGGGACGAGATAGGCGCCGTTGGGACACAGCCGTCTCGCCTGCGCCATCGGCATCGCCGAGCGCGCGCCGAAGCGCCGCGCCTCGTACGAGGCGGTGGCCACCACACCGCGCGGTCCGAGACCGCCCACGATCACGGGTTTTCCGCGCAGGCTGGGCTTCGACGCCTGCTCTGCGGCGGCGAAGAAGGCATCCATGTCCAGATGCAGGATGGTCGGCGCGGCTCTCACACCACCGATGCTGCCTCACACCACTGACAATCGGCCCTCCAGGGCGTGCTGCGACAGTCCCGCTGCCCCTCAGACCGCCCGGTTGCGGCGCCGGGCGAGCTCGTCGGCGGGGTTGTGCCCCACCAGCGTCTCGCCGGTGTCGATCCGCTCGCCGTGGAGCTGCGAGAGCGCGGTCTCCACATCGCGCCACACCACGCCGACGGCGATCCCGAAGATCCCCTGGCCGCCCTGGAGCAGGCTGACGACCTCATCGGGCGAGGAGCACTCGTACACGGTCGCCCCGTCGCTCATCAGCGTCATCCGCTCCAGATCGCAGAAGCCGCGCTCCCGCAGGTGCTGGACGGCGGTGCGGATGTTCTGGAGGGCCACCCCGGTGTCGAGGAACCGTTTGACGATCTTGAGGACCACGACGTCCTTGAAGCTGTACAGCCGCTGGGTGCCCGATCCGTGCGCCGGACGCACACTGGGCTCGACCAGGCCGGTGCGCGCCCAGTAGTCGAGCTGCCGGTAGGTGATCCCCGCCGCCGCGCACGCCGTCGGCCCCCGGTATCCGACGGTGTCGGTGCCGGTGTCGGCCGTGCTGTCGTGAAGGGGGTGGCCACCGCTCGTACCCGGCAGAGAGCTCGGGGGCGGGTACGGCCCGCTCCCCCCCGGACTTCCGGGGGCCTCCCCTGCCGTACTGTCGCCGCCGCTGCTTCTCACGCCGACCCTCCGTCCTAGAACTGCCCTCACGACGGTAGGCAGTCACTCGGGGTGCGTCAACGATCGCCACACTCGGCACGCCGAGTGATAATCACCCTGAGAGTGGTTTCGCGTACCCCTCTTCAGGGAAAGGCTACTCGAATGCCCCGGAGCGGCCGGGTTGACGGGGCTCCGGCACGCGGCTCACTGGCTGTTGGTGCCGAAGTCCTCGGGCGAGATCTGGTCGAGGAACTCGCGGAACTTCTCCACCTCGTCCTCCTGCTCGTCCGGGATGGCGATCCCCGCGTCGTCGAGCACCCCGTCACTGCCGTAGATCGGCGTTCCGGTGCGCAGGGCGAGCGCTATGGCGTCCGATGGTCGCGCGCTCACCTCGACCCCGCTGGCGAAGACCAGCTCCGCGTAGAACACACCTTCGCGCAGGTCCGTGATGCGGACCTCGGTGAGCTCCTGGCCCACGGCCTCCAGCACGTCCTTGAAAAGGTCGTGCGTCAGGGGCCGCGCCGGAGCCATCCCCTGCTGGGCGAAGGCGATCGCGGTCGCCTCCCCCGGGCCGATCCAGATGGGGAGGTACCGATCGCCTCCCACTTCACGCAGGAGCACGATCGGTTGGTTGGAGGGCATTTCCACCCGGACACCCACGACGTCGAGCTCGTTCACACAGCAACCCTAGGACGTGCCCGGCAGGTTTGGGTAGTCGGGGACCCCCGAGGTCAGTGCAGCCGGACCCCGAGAGCGGCCTGGACCATGGCCGCGTGGAGCCGCACGGTGAGCGCCGCGAGCTCTCTGACGGTGGCCTCCGCATGCGCCCTGGTCTGCGGGTTGCGGTGCAGACGCAGCGGGGCGACCACCTGTTCGACCAGGCCGGCCTCGCGGTCCGCAGCCGCCTTCATGGCGCGAAGATGACGCGGTTCGAGACCGAATCGGCCCAGATCCGCGACAAGACGTGCCACATTCACCGACTCCGCGTCGTAGCCGCCCTCCGGACCCGCCGAGATCAGCCCGTAGGACTCCCACTCGGTCAGCTCCGCCTCGGTGACCTCAGCGGCCACCAGGAGCTCCGTACGCCCCACACGGGCCGCTGTGGGGCGCTCCAGGTCGCCCTCTCCCCCGCCGTCCGCCAGATCGCGCGCTCCGCCCGCGGCGGGCAGCACGGGCTGCTCACCCCGGCTCAGGGCGTCCAGGTGCTCACGGATGACCTTCAGCGGCAGATAGTGATCGCGCTGCATCCGCAGGACCTGGGCGAGCCGCTCCACGTCCTCGGGGCTGAACTTGCGGTACCCCGACGGCGTGCGCCTGGGCTCGACAAGGCCCTCGGACTCCAGGAAGCGGATCTTCGAAATGGTGACTTCGGGGAACTCCTCGCGCAGCTGGTTCAGCACCGTGCCGATGCTCATCAGCCGGTCGCCCGCGGTGGCGGTGCCGTTCCCGGCACCGCCCGTCGGTGTGTGCAGCATGGGCCTTCCCTGGTGGGTCTTCCCCCTTGCGGGTCCCCCCGGACGGAGTCTGGGAGAGGGTCAGACGCCGTGCTGGCTCGCGTAGAACACCAGCCGGTACTTCCCGATCTGCACCTCGTCGCCGTTGGACAGGTCGATCGAGTCGATCCGCTCCCGGTTCACATACGTACCGTTGAGGCTGCCGACGTCCGAGACGGTGAAACGCCCGTCCGGATTGCGGCGGAACTCCACATGGCGGCGCGAGACGGTGACATCGTCCAGGAAGATGTCGCTCTGCGGATGCCGGCCCGCCGTGGTCAGCTCACCGTCCAGAAGGAAGCGGCTGCCCGAGTTGGGCCCGCGGCGCACCACCAGCAGGGCCGAGCCCAGCGGCAGCGCGTCCACCGCGGCCTGCGCCTCCGGCGACAGCGACGGCACCGCCGTCTGACCCGTCGCCTCGGAGTCGTACGCCTCCAGACCGGAGATCGAGATCGTCGACGTGGTCTCCGCGGCACGCTCGGGGACCGCTCCCGGGCGCAGCGGCGCCCCGCAGTTGGAGCAGAAGCGGCTCGCCGCCGCGTTGCTGTGCCCGCACCTCGTACACACCGGCATGGACGGATCCTCCTGCCCCGGCTGGACCGCGTGGGAGCTGGTCGCATACGGATCGGGCGCGAACCCGCCGCCCTGACCCGCACGCGACGGGTCCTGGAAACCTATGCGGCCGGGACCGGCAGGGTCAACAGAGGACGCGCCCGGACCGCCCGGAATGTCACCACCGGCGCGGCCCACCTCATCGCGGAACAGCGGGCGCTCGCCGCCCTGCTCCTCCGCCTGTCCACGGCCTCGGGCACGGTGCCGGGCGGAGCCGGCGGCCCCGTCCTCACGTGCGCTCTTGCCGAACAACTTCGCAAACAACTTCACGGGCGATTCCCCTTGACCGAAACAGACCCGCCCGTGGGGCAGGACGAACCCAGAATCAACACACCGGCCGACCCGGACATCCTCACAACGTCCGTATCCACCAAACAGTTTCCACCACGCACCACGAGTTGGGTGCGCCGACCCCCCGCAAGCTCATGCCCTTGTGCGGTCGCTCGCATGCGGCCCCGCGTCACCGCGAGGACGACCGAGCGTAGTCAGGCCGCTTCGCCGGTCGCAAGGCATCCACGACGATCTTGTCGGAACGGACCACCGTGGCCGTGGCCTGCTCCTTCTCCAGAGTCTGCACCACACCACCCGGGATGTTGAGCGCGGGTTCGAGATCCTGTGGCTTCCCGATCACCTTGAAGACGTACGGGGCGCTCGCCCGGTGGCCGTCGATCTCGATACCGCCGTCCGCGTCCGAGAAGTAGGTGTTGGCCACCACCCGGACGTCATTGACCTGGATGGCCTCCGCACCCGCCGCCCGCAGCTCCTGGATGGTGTCGAGCAGCTTGTCCGCCTCGACCGCCTTCTTGGAGTCGGTGATGGTCAGCGTGATGCCGGGGCCCTGCGCGGCGACCGTGCCGGCCAGGATGCCCAGCTGGCGCTCCTTCTCCAGGGTCTGCTTGCGCGCCTCGGCGGCCTGGTTGGAGCTGGTCTCCAGCTCGGTGCGCTGCCCCTCCAGCCGCGTCTTCTCGTCCTCCAGCCGCTTCGTACGGGAGTCGAGCTCGTCGAGGATGCGCACCAGGTCCTCCTGACGGGCCCCCCGCAGCGCGCTGTTGTCGCTGGTCGAGCGGACCTGGATGGCCAGCCCCAGACCCAGTACGAACAGCAGCAGGGCGACGATCAGTTGGGCCCGGGTCACCCGCGGCGGCCACAGCCCGGCGACCAGCCGCTGGCGGCCCGTCACCTGCGGTCCCGACGGCTCCTCGGGTCCGGGAGCGGGCGTCTCGGGCACCGGGGGCGGACCGGGCGGCGCCGGCGGGCCGGCGGACTTCGGCGGACCGGGGACCCCGGGCGTGTCGGGCCGGGGCGGCTGCGGCCCGGAAGGAGTGCCTCCGCCGCCGGGGCCCGGCGTGTGCCCCGGCTCCTGCTCGGGCGTGTCTTCGCTGCTCATCGGCCTCACGCCCGGAACACATGGCGGCGGATCGCCGCGGCGTTGGAGAAGATCCGGATGCCGAGCACGACGACCACACCGGTCGACAGCTGCGCGCCCACGCCCAGCTTGTCACCGAGGAACACGATCAGCGCCGCCACCACGACGTTCGACAGGAAGGAAACCACGAAGACCTTGTCGACGAAGATGCCGTCGAGCATGGCCCGCAGACCACCGAAGACCGCGTCCAGCGCGGCGACGACGGCGATGGGCAGATACGGCTCGACCACCGCGGGCACCTCGGGCCGGACCAACAGTCCGACCACGACTCCCACGACGAGGCCAAGTACGGCGATCACGATGTGCCTTTCCTTGTGGCGGCGGCGCCCCTGCCGGCGCCGGTGGCCTGCGGCTGTGCGGTACGTACGATCAGGCTCGGCGCGGCCGGCAGGCGCACCTCGCTCTGGTCGGAGATGCTGGAACGGATGCCGTAGTTCTCCTGAAGGACATGGAGGTACTGGCCGTCGGCGCTGTCCTGGAAGGCGGTGCTGAGCTTCTTGCCGTCCCCCACCGCGAGCACCGTGTACGGCGGCACCAGCGGCCTGTTGTCGACCAGTATGGCGTCGCCCGCCGCCCTGATCGCCGAAAGAGCGGTCAGCCGCTGCCCGTTGATGGCGACGGCCTCCGCACCCGACTGCCACAGGCCGTTGACGACGCGCTGCATGTCCCGGTCACGGACCCGGCCGGTGTCGGAGAACCCGCTGTTCTCGCGCGGACCGCCGCCGCCACCCGTCTCGGTGTTCTTGGCGTCGTCCACGACCAGCTTCACCCCGGGGCCGTGCACCTCGGTCGCCCCCGACAGCAGAGCGACCAGTTCGCCCTGGTCACCGCCGTGTTTCTCCAGGGCCTTGCGCTGGCGGTCGCCGACCTCGCCGCGCAGCGAGTCCACCCGCTTCTGCAGGTCGTCCGCCGCCTTGGTCTCGGCCTCCACGCGCCCGATCAGCTCCTGGCGCTCCTTGGCCACCACCGGCGCCGTTATCCGCGCCTGCGCGGCGCCGACCGTCACCACCACGGCGGCGAGCACCAGCCCGGCGGCCAGCCCGAGCTTCGCGCTCAGAGTTCGCGGCATGCCCTCGTGGCCCTCGGCCTTGCGCCGGGCCGTCGCCTCCGCGTACCCGTCGTCCAGCGCGTGGTCCATCACATTGGTCAGCAGCGACATGGACGCGTCGGGGCGGGACGGCGGAGACGGAGTGCTCCGAACGGGGGGCTGCTGCGACATGCCGCACATCGTCGCACGTCGGCGCCCCTGCCGCCGAATGGCCCCACCGGTGTGCCGGACGGCGTCCCACGACGCCGCCCGGCACACCGGTACGGACCTCTCAGTGACCCGCGCTGTCCACGATCGCGGCCCACTCGTCGAGCAGCGCCTGCGCGGAGGCGTCGTCGGGGCCCTCCGCCCACAGATGGGTGACCGCCTCGGCCGGGTCGGGCAGCACCATCACCCACCGCCCGTCGGCCTCGACGACCCGCACACCGTCCGTCGTGTCCACCGAGCGGTCCCCGGCGGCCTCCACGACCCGCCGCATGACCATGCCCTTGACCGCCCACGGCGTGGCCAGGTCCCGCCGCAGCACATGAGCACGCGGTATCCGCGCGTCGATCTGACTGAGCGTCAACTGCGTCCGCGCCACCAGACCGATCAGCCGTACGAAGGCGGCGGCGCCGTCGAAGACGCTGCTGAACTCGGGAATGATGAACCCGCCGCGCCCGTCGCCACCGAAGATGGTCGACTCCTCGCGGCCCACCCGCGTCAGATCGTCGGCCGACGTGGTCGTCCAGTCCACCTGCGTACCGTGGTACGCGGCCACCTGCTCGGCGATACGGGTCGTGGTCACCGGCAGCGCCACCCGCCCGCTGCGCCGCTCGGCCGCCACCAGGTCGAGCATCACCAGGAGCGCCCGGTCGTCCTCGACGATACGGCCCCGCTCGTCGACGAGCGAGAGCTTCTCGCCCACGGGGTCGAAGCGCACGCCGAACGCGGCACGGGACGAGGCCACGATCTCCCCGAGCCGCACCAGACCGGCCCGCCGGGCTTCGGCGGTCTCGGTCGGCCGCGACTCGTCGAGCCCCGGGTTGATGGTCAGCGAGTCGACCTGGAGCCGCCCGAGCAGACTCGGCAGGACCAGTCCCGCACTGCCGTTGGACGCGTCGACCACGACCTTCAGCCCGGCCTCCGCGACCCCGGTCGTGTCGACCTTGCGCAGCAGCGATCCGGTGTACGAGTCGAAGACGCTGCTCGGGAACTGCAGGTCGCCGATCTCACCGGGGAAGGCACGCCGGTATTCCTGACGTGCGTAGACCCGGTCCAGCTTGCGCTGCCCGGCCTGCGAGAGGTCCGCGCCGCGCTCGTCGAAGAACATGATGTCCACGGAGTCCGGCACACCGAGCGAGGTCCGGATCATGATGCCGCCGGCACTGCCCCGCGCGGTCTGCTGTCTCGCCACCGGCAGCGGTACGTTCTCCAGATCGCGTACATCGATCGCGCTGGCCTGGAGGGCGGAGATCACCGCCCGCTTCAGGGCGCGCGCGCCACGCGAGTGGTCACGGGCCGTGGTGACGGTCGCGCCCTTCTTCAGGGTCGTCGCGTACGCACCGGCCAGCCGTACCGCCAGCTCCGGGGTGATCTCCACATTGAGGACGCCGGAGACACCGCGCGCCCCGAAGAGATGGGCCTGGCCGCGCGACTCCCAGATCACCGAGGTGTTGACGAAGGCGCCCGCCTCGATGGTCTTGAACGGATAGACGCGGACGTTGCCCTGGATGATCGATTCCTCACCGACCAGGCACTCGTCCCCGATGACGGCCCCGTCCTCGATGCGGGCCGCCCGCATGATGTCGGTGTTCCGGCCGATCACACAGCCCCGCAGATTGCTGTGCTGCCCGATGTAGACGTTGTCGTGGACGACGGCCTTGTGGAGGAAGGCACCCTCCTTGACGACGACGTTGGAGCCGATGACCGTGTGCTCCCGGATCTCCGCGCCGGCTTCGACCTTCGCGTAGTCACCGATGTAGAGCGGACCGCGCAGCTCCGCGTCCGGGTGGACCTCGGCGCCCTCCGCGACCCAGACGCCGGGCGAGATCTCGAAGCCGTCGATGTCGACGTCGACCTTGCCTTCGAGGACATCGGCCTGCGCCTTCACATAGCTCTCGTGGGTGCCCACGTCCTCCCAGTAGCCCTCGGCGACATAGCCGTAGATGGGCTTGCCCTCCTTCATCAGCTGAGGGAAGACGTCACCGGACCAGTCGACGGACGTGTCGGCCTCGACGTAGTCGAAGACCTCCGGCTCCATCACATAGATTCCGGTGTTCACGGTGTCCGAGAAGACCTGGCCCCAGGTCGGCTTCTCCAGGAAGCGCTCGACCTTTCCCTCCTCGTCGACGATGGTGATGCCGAATTCCAGCGGGTTGGGCACCCGGGTCAGGCACACCGTGACCAGTGCGCCCTTCTCCTTGTGGAAGTTGATGAGATCGGTCAGATCGAAATCGGTGAGGGCGTCACCCGAGATGACGAGGAAGGCATCGTCCTTCAGGGCCTCCTCGGCGTTCTTGACGCTGCCCGCGGTGCCGAGCGGCTTCTCCTCATTGGCATAGGTGAGCTCCATTCCGAGCTCTTCGCCGTCACCGAAGTAGTTCTTGACCAGCGAGGCCAGGAACTGCACGGTTACGACGGTTTCATGCAGCCCATGCCGCTTGAGCAGCCGAAGCACATGCTCCATGATCGGCCGGTTTACCACCGGCAGGAGCGGCTTGGGCATGCTCGAGGTCATGGGGCGAAGGCGTGTTCCTTCGCCACCGGCCATCACGACGGCCTTCATGTCGGAAGCGTCCTCCTTGACGAGACAACGGTCTAGCCGACTGCACCCGTCCGGGTGGGATCCCTGGCTTCAAGCGCGGATCCCTCAGCTCCGAAGGACCGCCGACGAGCTCAATCGGCTTCTGAGTCCGCCTTGACCAGCCGGCGGACCTGAACCACATACAGGATCCCTGCCCACCAATACAGAGTTGTACCCCATCCGGCGAACGCCCATCCGAAAATCGCCGCCAGGTCGGCCAGCCATCCGCTTCCATCGCTGAGCAGCAGCAACGGGAAGGCGTACATGAGGTTGAAGGTGGCGGCCTTACCCAGGAAGTTCACCTGCGGCGGCGGATAGCCGTGCCTGCGGAGGATTCCCACCATCACCAGAAGCATCAGCTCCCGGGCGAGCAGGGCAGCGGTCAACCAAACGGGCAGAATCTCGCGCCAGGTGAGACCGACAAGCGTGGAAAGGATGTACAGCCGGTCGGCGGCCGGATCGAGGAGCCGCCCGAGACTGCTGATCTGGTTCCAGCGCCTGGCGAGCTTCCCGTCCAGGTAGTCACTGACACCGCTGAGCGCCAGTACGAGCAATGCCCAGCCATCGCTCTTGGGGCCGCCGAACTCGGGGCGGAGGATCAGCCACAGGAACACGGGGACGCCTACGAGGCGCGCCATGCTGAGGATGTTGGGGATGGTGAGCACCCGGTCCGTCTGAACGCGAGTCTCCTGGACCTCCACCCGGGGGCCTCCTGTGAACGTGCCAACGATGCCCCCTGACCTTACCGGCAGCGCAAGGGGATGAGTGCACAGGGGTACGAGCGCGATCTGGTCGGGTCCTGAACGCAAAAATGCCTCAACCCCCGGCCCAAAAGGGCACGGGGGTTGAGGCTAAAGATTGTTCGGCGGCGTCCTACTCTCCCACAGGGTCCCCCCTGCAGTACCATCGGCGCTGAAAGGCTTAGCTTCCGGGTTCGGAATGTAACC